>JAFZSM010000108.1 GCA_017619385.1 Bacillota bacterium | reverse complement strand
ATCGGTACATTCAAGGCCCTGTTCCACGTGCAGTTCTCTTTCCTTACCGTCTGCATCTACTCTTTTGTAATCGAAGAGCCTGTAAGTGGTCTTGCTGTCCTGCTGCACTTCTATGAGCTTTATTCCTGCGCCTATGGCATGAACTGCGCCTGCCGGTATGAATATGAAATCCCCCGGCCTTACGTATATCTTCTGCAGATACTTTTCTATGGTCCCGTCCTCTACAGCTTCTGCAAAAAGATCTTTGCTGATGCCGGAATTCTTGTCCACTCCGCAGTAGAGAAAGGCCCCTTCTTCGCAATCGACGATATACCAGCACTCCGTTTTTCCATTGTCAAGGCCGTGAGCCTTGGCATACGCGTCGTCAGGATGGACCTGTACAGACAATTTGTCCTTTGCGTCTATCCTTTTGATGAGGATGTTTTTATCCTCATATATCCAATCTTCTGTTCCCCAAATATATTCGTGTATCATATCGTAAAAAGGGGCGGAGTTTTGTCTCCGCCCGGATGAGATCTACATGTAATCGTCTTCTTCAGGATCCCTTGCCACCACGCAGGCTGCGACTGATATCGCAGTGGATACGCTGGATACTGCCGTGACCAGCGCTGATTCGATGACGGCCATGGAATCAAGGACTCCGCCTTCTCTTAAGTTTTCGTACTTTTCAGTCAGAACGTTGAGCCCTGTATACTTATCATCTGCTGCCAGGAGTTTCTCCACTGTGCTCTTACCGTCTATCCCTGCGTTTTCGGCTATCTGGAATGCGGGTCTTGTGAGGGCGTCTGCCAGGATATTGGCTCCCAGCCTCTCATCTCCTGAAAGGGTCTGTGCGAACTCTCTTACTGCGGGCACCGCCAGTATGAAGGCCTTTCCGCCTCCCGGAAGGAAACCTGCCTTAAGAGCGCTGTACGTGTTGTGGATGGCGTTGTCCACAAGATACTTTCTCTCGAACATCTCCATCTCCATGACACCCCCGACCTTTACCTCCGCAGTATCTCCTGCAAGAGGAGTGAGCATCTGTTCTATGCGGTAGCGCTCGTCTTCGTTCTTTATGTGTTCAAGGTCTCTGTAGAGTTCCTGTCTTCTGGCTTCGACCAATGGATCGTCAGGATTGGGTATTCCCTGGATGACTATGTTTTTCTTGTTCATGACGACCTTTTCCGTACGGCCGCAATCGGCAAGAGTCATGGTCTCCTGGATATCCTGCATCATATCGTCGAACACTGTCGCACCGAACATGATACCGAAATATTTCATGTTGGAAGTGCGGACGTCTCCGTATCCCGGAGCCGTCACTGCGAGAA
The DNA here is from genome assembly GCA_017619385.1 of Bacillota bacterium. GTDB lineage: Bacteria > Bacillota > Clostridia > Peptostreptococcales > Anaerovoracaceae > RUG13409. The sequence goes on along the minus strand of JAFZSM010000108.1, from coordinate 21,570 downwards.
CGTCCACGCCGGCCTTGTCTCTCACGTAGTGGAGAGCATTGATGACATCATCCTTGAGCTCTCTTGCTATGATGAGAAGGGCTCTGTTCTTGTCCCTTACTTCCTTGAGCACGGGAGCAAGTTCTTCAAATTTGTTCACTATCCTGTTGACAAGGAGCACATACGGATTCTCAAGGACGATGCTCTCTTCTTCGAAATGTCCGAGGAATCCTTTTTCCCATCTCACTCCTTTAAAATACGTGATGTGGGTCTCAGCCATCTGAGAGTCTTCTACGGTGACATAACCGTTAGGCCCTATGTGATCGTAAACTTCGGTGACAATGTTTGCTATGTCATCTCTGCCGCCTGCGGCGCATTTTGCAAGAGCTTTGATGTCGTCTTCGCCTTCTACTCTGTCAGCTTTCTCTCTCATCGCTTCGAGAGCAACTTCCGAGGCCTTCCTTATACCTCTCATCATGGCCATGGCATCGGCTCCCGATGCGTCCATATGGACAGCTTCATTCCATATGCTCTGCACGAGAACTGCCGTAGCAACTGATCCGTCGCCGCCGGTCCAGAAAGCTTTTTCCATAGCCTGCTTGACTACGTCGACTCCGACCATCACTGCTTTGTCCTCAAAGTTGATGTGCTTTACGATCTCGCGGCCGCTGTTTATGATATATGGAACGTCCATCTTGGGGTCAAAAGCAATATTCCTGCCCAAAGGACCCATGGTCGCCTTGACCGCGTTTGCAGCATTGTCTATGCCGCTGCCTATTTTACCGTATACGTCCGGTGAAAGAATTATCATATCTGCCTACCTGTCTCCTTTTTTATCCGGTCCGCTTTCATGACCGGTCTTCTACTCTATTCGCTAATCGTTTATTATATCACAAAATGCATATATTTACCACACAAAGAAGCATACTACTTGTATCTGTCGATCTCTTTGAGCAGAGCCTCCCGGCTCTCTTCAAGTTTTTGCCTCACTCCTGCTTCGAGCATCACATTGGCGTACTTTATGCGTTCGAAGGTTTTTGCCACTGTATTTTCTATGCCTTCTATGGTGGAGAGTATCTCCCTTATGTTCGATTTGGCCTGTTCGAAGATCCTGTTTCTTCTGTTCTGTATCTCGATGAGGCTGTGTATGGTGTCGGCGGATGCCGTAAAGAACTGATCCGTTATGGCCTCTCTTTTTTTGTATCCGCCGGCTTTGTATCTGTCGAGGACTATGTTGTAACGTTCATATGCGATCTTTACCGAGTCTTCCCAGGAGAGATAAAGCTGGTCCTGAGCGTTTTTCCCAATCTTATCCATCAGTTCTATGTCGTTTCCCAGCTTTGCGAGGAGGACAAAAAGGGAATCCTTGTTTTCATCTATCCAGAATGAATTTTCCCAGTCTTTCGTATCTTCCGATGCACAGCTGTTCTTCACAAGAACGCTTGGAAGAGCGCAGGCCGCAGCTTCCCTGACAACAAGTCCGTTGGTGTCGAAGGTCGACGGAAAGAGGAAAAGATCAGCCCTGCAGTACCAGGCTCTCAGAGCATCCCTGTCCCCTATGGGATCTACGAAAAACACCTTATCCGTAAGCTTAAGGCTTTCTGCATAGAGCACTATCTCGTTCTTATCTGCTCCGCCTCCGATGAATACCATACGGAAATCCCGGCCTGAAGCTTTGAGTTTATCAAGAGCTTCAAGAATGAGCCTAAGTCCCTTGTACCACATCATACGTCCTACGAACATGTATACTGGCACGCCTTCGGGCAGATCGTAACCTTCCGTTACAGATCTGATGATCGACTCGTCCACCCTGCCCTTGGGAAAATCCACCCCGTTATGCATTACTATATAGTCACCTTCATAGCCGAGAGACTGGAGGTTTTTGCCTGCGCCTTCGCTCACAGCCCAAACTTCATCGCTTGCGGCGACGTTGTCAACCAGCATCTTTGTGGCGCCTTCCTGAAGGAGCCTACCCCTTAACGAGTTCTGGATATCTATGTCGAATTTGGTGTGATAGGTAAAGATGAGGGGCTTGTCGATGGCATCGCGAAGCACCCTGCCAAGCATCGATGATGCGACCGGGCAGTGGGAGTGGATGATATCGAAGTCCATATCGGAGAGTTCCCTTATGATATCCGCAGAAAAAGGAACACCTGCCCTGTATCCTACAAGGGGCGTCGTGTCTACACTGGGGAAACGTACAACGGGAAATTCGAAACGGCTGTCATCGGCATCGGGATAGTAAGGCGTAGCTACTGCTGCGCTGCCCAGCTCCCCGTTTATGATCCTGGCGTAATTGACAACCGTGTTTGCAACTCCGTCTATGAGAGGCGGAAAAGAGTCATTGATAAGACATACATTGAGTTTATTATCCATAGTGCCCGTATTATACCACATCTTGCGGTATATGTATCAGGACAATAACAGAGTCAGTACGAAGAAACCGATACTTCAGAAAAGAACGGTGAAACTGTCCTGCTGCCCTATGAAGAAAGTTATGTATATGAAATTGAGAAGTACGATCATGCAGTTGATGACCACGGGGAAATATATGAGATCTGACAATATCTCGTTTTTTCTCTTTTGGGCCGTTATCCTCTCCTCTCTTAAAACAGTCTGATAAGAGGCAAGGGTCTCCTCTATGCTTTTAGGATCCACATCGTCCCATCCCGCAAGAAGTTCCCCAAGGCCGGCCGAAATGCCAAGGCCCGTCGAATCTATAAAATGCTGCCTTGCCTTGGTCTTTTCTCCCGTGCTTAGATATCTGGCCATTTCTACGTAGACAGGTTTGAGTTTTACGGATATGTCCGCAAGTCCCTCGAGAAGGGCTTGGGCGCTGAATTCTGAAGACCTGCCCAGCACAGCTATGTTTTTGATATATCCCAGGCTTTCCGAGATCTCTCTTATCAAAGCTTCCCTGTGAAGCCTTGCTTTAACAGAAGCGAAAACTGAGCTTCTGTCGCCCCCCTTATCCTTTTCTTTTCTAAAGTACGCTTCAGCGCGCTTTTTAAGATCGTAAGGCCCCTCTGTTTTGAGAAGAAGTACCCCTGTCCAGAATATGATGAGGATCAAATACTGCATAAGCTTCAATAGTCGGCATTGCTTCCGTTCATGATAGAAAGGAGCATGCAGTTGATAAAAAACATGAGTATTATGATGAGGAAAAGCATAAGACCTATCCTGTCCGAAAACTGATTGTACAGAAGATCTTTAATATCCATACCCAGTATCCCCACGGCCATTGCCAGGGTGGAGACATACATTGCAGGAACGAGGAACACGGTCATCCTGGCAGCTTCCCCATTCAGTCTTTTCTTTTCCTCGCTGTCTTCCTTAACAAGCTCAAGACCGGCCGTGATGTCTATCAAAGCCTCGGTGATGTCAAAGCCTTCATAAGCGGACATGACTGCAGAAGCCACGTTTTTAGCCCAAAGGCTGCCTATGGCTGATGCAAAATCAGAGCACGCAGTTTTAACGGCGCTTCTGCTTCCTGAAGACCTCATGCGGAGAAGCAGCAGATACGCCTGTTTCCTGCAGCTCGGGAACTCATTCCCGTTTTCAAAGGTCTTTTCCAAAGCGACCAGTATATTCCTGTTTCCTATGAGATACTGCCTGTACAATTCGTTTACGAAAGACTGCCCTTCCCTGCTGCTTCTGCTCCTTTGGTTTTGAATTTTGCTTACAAGAGATATTAGCGGAACAGAAGCAACAAGAAGAGCGATAATCAAAGAGAAAAAGATGCCGAAACTTAAGATGGAATAAAGGAAGCTGACTGCGAAAAGCAGAAGGCTTGCAAGGCCCAAAAGCTTTCCTTTGTGTTCCTTTCCCGTCGCCATGAAGACTATGGAATCAAGCTTTGACTCCAATGCTCCCGGCGCTCTGTTTTTCATGCTCATGAGCCTGCGCCTGAGGGTGATCCTTCCCTTGAGGTAGGCCAGCACATTTGAGAGGATGAGGGAAAGGCCTGCAAAATATGCGATATATATCAAAAGATTTATCATGTGAGCCGTGATCTTCATTTCAGCTGACCCGCCTTTGACAATTCTTCCAGTTTTCTTTCAAATATACGGAAGGCATCCGGGTCAGACTCAGATCCGTATACCCTTTGCTCTTTTCCTATGACGTTTTTAAAAGACCAGCTTTCCGACTCGTGATCGTAGGCGCAGATCTGTTCGATGTGAAAAGTGCCCATCTCATCGCAATTCATCTGGTATATGCCTTTCAGCCTTTTCTGGCTCTTGTCGGAAAGCTGGACAAAGTGAAACAGATAGTCAAATGCGGAAGAAACCATTTGCATGGTCAAAGGAAGGTCTCCGCCTGTGGTTTTGACTATTTCTGTTGCAGCCTCCAAAGGAAAGTGTTCAGGGTTTCTGGAATGGAAAGTCATCTTCATCCTCTTAGTCCCCTTGCACGCAAGTTTTACTGCCGTATCGAGGGCTATGCCGTCCCTGGCCTCGGCAAGAATGAAGTAGTCGGCATCGCTCCTCAGAAGATTTTTTGATATATTCCTAAGATCCTCGCCGTCTGCAAGAAGTTGGATGATGGGAGCTTTCGGAAGGATCTCATGTATGGGTATCTCAGGGTCTGTTTCTATGAGTACTCCTTCCAGGTCTTCTCTTTCCCCGCTTTGCCAAGTGGCAAGAAAGGTGGTCTTGGCAGTCCTTACAGCACCCATGAACACCACGTTGTAACCTATGTTCACCATTGCTTTGAAAAGCGGAATGGCAGCTGAAGGTATGGTTTTTCTCCTCGCCTGCTCTTCAAAGCTCAATGAAGGGATAAGGTATCTTCTGAGCACCAGAGATGATTGGCCGTCCTTTGCCATAGGTTCAAGATATACGGTGACTCTGGTCCCGTCCAGAAGATATATCTCGTAATAGTCGCGGTCGAAACGTTTCCCCGGCGTCATGAGAAGGAAAGCTCTTATGAGCTGCTCTTTTCTCTGGGAAGAGATAGTCTGACTTTTCAGTACCATGCGCCCGCCTTCCATGAAATATATCCGCTCTCCTATGATCTTGGCGCTGCTGCTTCCACGGTATTCTTCGGTGAACCATTGTGATATCCCGGCAAGTCCCCAGTTTTCCTGGTACACGGCGTCTACGAGACCTGTATACCAGTGAGGGAATGCCGTATCCGAAAAACCCTGATCTTCGATGATCTGGCCGATGCGCTCAAGGAAAAAACACTTTTCTTTTTCATATCCTATGATGGCCTTTTTTTGTATTTCAAGCATCGCTGCAGACTGGTCGTTTTTCTCCCAATCTTTGAAGAATGCATCTTTTACCTTAGCGCAAAGCTCGTAAAAACTTTTGAACCCGCCGCCGTCTGAAACATATGTATCCTCTTTTCTTATGTATTCGTTGAAATCAAAATCCATTCTGTGCAAACAATGACCCGGCAAGCTTTTCTATATCCGATACATACTTCCTGTTTTTGAAGCTCAAAAGGGGCCTTCTGTAAAATTCGGCCTTTCTTCCGTCTTCAGAAAAAGCCACAGGTATCACACTGCCCTTCTCAAGATAAAGTCTGTGGTCTATGTAATACCTGTCACAGGGATTTGCATCCGTATACTTGCAGCAGATATATATATCCCCGTCAAGATCGAATTTCGAAAGGACGGGCCTTAGCCATTCGAACCGTCTTAAAGCCTTTTCTCCCTGGGTCAACACTATGCACCTTTTCCCGGAAGAAATGAGGGCGCCGAGGCTCAAGCCGTGGCAAATATCGCTGCCGCAGTCGCAAAGGACCAGATCATAGAAAGTTGCTGCATCAAGGAGAAAGTCCCTGACCTTTTCCGGTGAGTACAGACTTCCGCTTCCCGTTCTGTTTGCGCCTCCAATGATGCTCAGGTTTTTTCTTAAAACCGAGTTTCTTAAGATGCTCTCCATATCCCAAAGGCTGTCTTTAAGATAGGGTTTTATCTCCTCCATCGACTGGGAGATCTCCGGAATATAGTCGTCGCCCAAAGCCTCTTCGGCATTGACCAAAAGCACTTTCAATTCCGGATGCCTGCCTGCGGCCGTCATAGCCAAGGACAATACGGTCTGGCTTGTCCCGCACTTGCTGTCTGCTCCGAAAAAAGAGAAGATCCTCCCCATCTCTATTTCTCCGACACGAGAAGCAAACGGCAGTCTTTGCTTTTCCCCAGCTCTGACAGCAATGAAAAGTATGATTCCAGATCGCAGTTTATTTTCACCGACGTTTCCCCTGCTTCTCTGACCTCGTAAATACCGAGGTAATCGCAGGAAGGCACGGAGTATATGAGCGCATATTGTCCTGCACTCATATCGCTGCTCCCCTCGAATATCCAGGAATACGGAATGTTCAGTATGTACATGCCGTCGTCTTCCTCTTCAACAGGATCTTCAAAGGAACCTTTGAACACCAGAGCGTTTTCTTTGAGAGGAAACACGCAGGTCTTGCCGTAAAGCTCTTCTGCGTTTTCAGCTTTCAGAAATCCGGACACAAGGCTGTCCTGAGACACCGAGATGACCTTAAAACTGTCTTTACCTGCGATATCACCCTCATGGATATCTGCAGCAGCCGCAAGGACCTCAGTAAATACCATCTTTTCTCTCAATTCGGTCTCCCAGAAATACATGCCCAGTATACTGGCAATAATGAGAACTATCCCTATGACGCTCTTTGCTTTCATCTATATTGACCCCTTTTCCTTGTTGATTATACTTTACATTATTTACCATGTCAATATTTACCAGTACTTATACAACAAAAAACCCGGTCTTAAAAGACCGGGGATATAGATCAATTAGTCGGAATTACTTTTCTACGATCTCGAGAAGTTCCATCGGGCATGCCTTTACGCACTTTGCGCAAGCGATGCACTTTGATGCTGCAGCAGCCTGTTCGTCAAGTACCATGACTCCGAAGGGGCATGCTTCTACGCACTTGCCGCACTTTACGCACTTTTTCTTATCGACTGTATATACTCCGTTGGGAAGCTGCTTGATGGCTTCGTGCTCGCAGGCCTTTGCGCACTTACCGCACTGGATGCATACGTTGGGCTTGGGAGATCCGTCTTTTCCCATCACGATCTGGATGCAGGACTTGAACGGGTTCTCTTCTTTGTAATATGTTGCTGAGCAAACGTTGACGCATGCGAGGCAAGCCTGGCATTCGATTCCCTTTTTAACTGATAACTTCTTCATAGATTCCTCCTAAAAGTGATATTCGTAACCTTTGTTAGTTTATCACATTATCTTACAAATTCAATCCTAATTTTTTCTCAGGTCTTTGTAATATTTTCTAATTGTCCCTTAATTTTAACACTGTCTTCCAGTTTGTTCCTCTTACCGGAATGTTTGGCGATTATCTCCCCTATATTCTCCCTTTCAGTCTCTACGTCCATCTCAAGTTCGACAGCTGAGATCCTCCTTGTGCCCTGTCTTAGGGCCGACAGCTGTATGAGAGAATCGGATGTGGCAACGGATACATTGTAGCTGTGCCCCAGGTCTTTTACCAGGCTTTCTATATATGCATCGGCGCTTTGAGCCTCTTTTGTAAACACTATGTTTATACCGCTTTGCTCGTATCTTGTTCCTTCGTTTCCTCTGACCTTGTATCCGTCAAAGACGAGTATCATCTCGCAATCTTTCATGGCTCTGTATCCGGACAATATCTCTATGAGGCTTTCCCTGGCCGCCGCTATGTCGCTTGCAGCCAAAGATTGAAGAGACTTCCATGCGAAGATCATGTTGTATCCGTCGACGATCATATATTCTTTTTTCAAAGAAGAGCTTTTAGCCTTGTAGCCCGCAAGGGGTTCATAGACCACGGTTGAGTATTTCGGTCTTTTGATCTTTCCGAACTCCCTCTCCATTATCTCCTCCAGCTCTCTTTCGTCAAAATCGAAATTGCCGGGACGAAGCTTGGGAGATGACTCTATTTTAACGCCTTCATCAAAGGAAAGGCCGCTGTCGATATGCTCGAACTCCTCGACGCTGTCCCACTTGACGGTGACGCCGCTTCCGTGAGAGCAAAATACGCTGGCCGAAGGATTCTCGACGTCTCTGTCCGGATCATAGCCTGAAGCCTCGACTACCTCTTTCGTATTGTGACAAGGGTAATACCCTGCGTATCTGCAGGAAAGCTTGCCTTTTCCCTTGGTATATGAAAGAAGCTGAGTCTGATAGTTCTGAAGCTTGGATACGGGGCCTACGCCTGATATAAAACTTCTGTCTACACCCTGCTCCGGGGAATCGAAATCGGCGCCCATAGCTTTAAGATCCCCTATGAGCCTTCCTATCTGGTCCGACGGTACTTCTATCCTGAAGCTGTAGAATGGCTCAAGAAGTATATTCTCTGCTTTCATCAGCCCTTGTCTTACAGCGCGAAGAGAGGCCTGCCTGAAGTCGCCTCCTTCCGTATGCTTAAGATGGGCTCTGCCCGCTATGAGAGTTAGCTTTACATCCGTAAGAGGAGAACCTGTCAAAACTCCTTTATGCTTGTACTCCGCCAGGTTGTAAAGGATAAGCCTTTGCCAGTTCCTGTCCAGCAGATCTTCGCTGCAGGCAGTCTCAAGAACAAGTCCCGATCCCGCAGGAAGGGGCTCCATGAGAAGATGGACTTCGGCATAATGCCTGAGCGGTTCAAAATGGCCCACTCCTTCTACGGAACTTCCTATGGTCTCCTTGTATACGACTTTTCCTTCCTCTATGGAAACGCTCATGCCGAGCCTGTCGGAAATGAGTTGCTGCAATACTTCCGTCTGCACGCTTCCCATGAGCATGGCCTGTATCTCTCTTAAAGACGAGTTCCACTCTATCCTGAGCAAGGGATCTTCCTCGGACAGGACAGACAGTTTCTTCACTGCCTGTATATCGTCCGTTCCGTCAAGAACTTTTATCCTGTATGTCAGCACAGGCTCTAAGCTGCTTTCCGTATTGTCTTCCTCAAAACCAAGGCCCTGACCGGCAAAGGTCTTTTCGAGGCCCAGGACCGCGCAGACTGCCCCGGGGAAGACTCGGTCAGTGGTATCAAAACGATCCCCCGAATACAGCCTTATGGCCGTGACCTTCTCTTCATCAAGAAGTTCCCTTACTCCCAGTGAGCCTCCCGTTATCTTGAGCCATGAAAGTCTGTTTCCCTTTTCATCCCTCGTTATTTTGAAACACCTGGCTCCGAAAGAAGCAGGATAATTTTTGACGGACGTAAACCGATCGATCCCCGAAAGAAGTTCATCTATGCCCGTAAGCTTCAGGGCAGATCCGCAGTATACGGGAATGAGTTTTCTTTCAGAGATCAGTTCCCTTATCGATACATCTGAGACGATCCCCGTCTTTTCGAATTCTGCCAAAGCATCTTCGCTGCAAAGAGCTATATCTTCGTAGGAAAAACCGTTGAAGTCGACCCAGCCTTCGGGCATAACAAAACCCTCATGTTCAAGGTCTGTTTTGTTGATGAACACGAATGTGGGTATGCGATGTTTTGCCAGGAGTTCCAGAAGAAGCTCCGTATGGGACTGGATTCCGTCCGGAGCCGAGATGACCAGGACTGCATAGTCGAGGACTTGCAAAGTCCTTTCCATCTCAGCGGAAAAGTCAACATGCCCCGGCGTATCCTGGAGAAATACGGTCTTATCCCCCAAAGGGAATATGGCCTGCTTGGAAAAGATTGTGATCCCTCTTTTCTTTTCTATTTTCTCCGTATCAAGAAAAGCGCTCCCGCTGTCCACACGGCCGATCTGCTTGATCTGCCCTGTCTTGTACAGGATCGCCTCACTTAAAGTAGTCTTGCCCGCGTCAACGTGGGCAAGAACTCCTATGCATATATTATTGTTTTCTCCTGTTTTGCTGTTCATTAACTACGTCATAAGTTCCCCATCTCTCCTCTTAAGGAAATACCCATGAGCTTTTTGATCTGTTCTTTGCTTAAGCCTTTGGAGAAAAGATAGTAAAGTTTTGCTACAGCCGCTTCTGTCGTTATGTCAAGGCCGCTGACTGCACCTGCCTCCTGGAGGGCATGGCTCGTTTCATAAGCGCCGAGAGAAACGGTCCCCTGGGGGCACTGTGTGCATACCGTGACTACGGTGCCGTTTGCAAAGGCTTTCTCTATAATGGGAAGAAGCGCCTCGTCGTTCTGCGGTATGTTGCCGCTTCCGAAAGTCTCAATGACTATGCCCTTAAGGTCTTCTGTCATTATGGATTCGAAAAGGCTGAACTGTATGCCGGGGAAAACTTTAATGACGCCTATGGGTACGTTCTCGAAAGGAACGAAAGCGAAATCTTCCTCAGAACCCTGTTTCATGAGGTATGCCTCGTTGTATCTTATGGATATTCCGGCTTCTGCAAGGAGAGGATAGCCGGGAGATACGAAAGCTGTAAGTCCGTCGGCTGAATACTTCATACTGCGGTTTCCGCGAAGGAGATTGCCTCCGAAATAGATGGCGACTTCCTTAATCTTCTTGGATGCTGCGATGAGAAGAGATGATATGATATTGTCCCTTCCGTCGCTTCTCACCTCGCAAAGAGGTATCTGAGATCCGGTGAGGATCACGGGCTTATCAAGGTTTTCGAACATGAAGGAAAGCGCAGAAGCCGTATACGCCATGGTATCAGTTCCGTGGAGTATGACGAAGCCGTCGTACTTCCTGTAATTGTCTGCGACAAGTTTTCCGATCTCGTTCCAGTCTTCAACGGTCATGTTGGAAGAGTCGAGGAGCTGACCGGTCTCTATCATGTCCCACTTTGGCATGATGTCGGCTTTGAGTGCTCCCATATCTTCCAGCGCTTTTCTGAAGTACTCGCCGTTCGGGGCATAGCCTTTCTTTGTCTTGACCATGCCTATGGTCCCGCCGGTGTTGATTATGAGGATCTTGCTTTTCATTTCTTTTCCTTAAAGGTCTGTCTGCATATATACCCTTCCGTCCGAAAGAGCCCTCCACTCAAGGTGATGGCCGTCAAGTATCATGAAACTCTTTTTGGACATGCCCCTGGGAAGGGCAACGGATCCGGGATTGCAATATATATAGTCTATGTGGTTTTCGCACGCAGGAACGTGAGTGTGCCCGGTGAGGAGAACGTCTATCCCCATGATGGGAGGAAGATGCCCGCAGTTATAGTAATGGCCGTGGGTGCAGAAGTAAGACTTGCCTCCCTCTGCTATGACTGCGTATTCGGACTGTATGGAAAACTCCAGCAGCATCTGATCCTGATCGTTGTCACAGTTGCCTTCAACGGCGTATATCACAGATGCGTACCTGTTCAGCATCTCTGCGACTTTGTTCGAATCAAAGCTTCCGGTCGGGTCTTTTCTTAAGACATGATAAAGGAGGTCTCCGAGAAGTATCATCCTCTCGCAGCCAAGCTCCTCGTACCACTCTATCATTTTATCGCAGGACTCAGTCGATCCGTGTATGTCCGAAGCAATGAGATATTTCATTAAATTGCGTCTTCCTTCATCTCTCCGCGGTCCTTAAGATCCTTGAGTATCTGAGCATAGAATTCTTCGGTGATCTTGTATTTCTTAAGATAGATCACATACCCCGCGATAATGAATATGAGGGGCAGGACGAGCATAGCTATCTTGATCGTGAGCTGGCCCTGAGCATCGATGGCAGTCGCCGCCACGTCGGAATCCGCGGTCTTGATACCCGCCAAAATAATGGCTCCGGAAATAAACGCTGTGGACAGGGCTCCTCCTATCTTGTTGATAAAAGGTTGTATGGAGAAGGTTATGGATTCGGACCTTCTTCCCATCTTCCACTGGCCGTATTCTATGGTATCCGCAAGGAACATGAGCATAAGAAGCTGTATGAATGCCTCTCCCACGAAGATGACCACTGCGGATACAGCTATGAGCATGAGCGAATGCTCAGCGAAGAAAAACATGGCGTAGCCTATAAGGACCAACACAGTGGACAGACCGTAAAGCTGCCTTCTGTTTTTGTTCTTTGAGATCAGCGGAAACACCATCAAAGCTGCAAGCTGAGCGACTCCGCATACTCCTGCAAGGACGGCATACATGTTGATGTCGCCGTAGAGATATTGCATGTAGTAAGTGGCAAAACCCGTAGTCGTCACATAGCCTACCGTAAACAGAGCCATTGCAAGGGTGGCCCACATGAGCTGATCATTTCCCGTGAGAGCTTTCCACATATCCTTGAGTGACGTCTTCTCTTCACTTTCGACAAAATTCTTGTGTTCTTTTACTCCCATGATCGGGAAGAGCAGGAAGAGTATATACAAAGCGGAGATCACCAGAGCCACCGTAAACCATGCCTTGGGCGTATTGCCCATGGATGCGGTTATGGGCTGCCAGCCCACCATGACTATGTACATACCGATGTTGGCGCAGATCCTTGCGAATGCACCGTAATTTTCTCTTTGTTTCTGATCTGTGGTAAGGGCGGGAAGAAGTGTCCAATAAGCAATATCGTTAAGACCGTAAGATACGTCCCAGAAGAAATATGCCACTGCAAAAATTGCTACAAAAGCCCAGCCCGTGCCCACATTTCCGTAAAGCACAAGGAAGAATGCAACTGAGATCAGTCCTCCGACGGCAATACAGGGTTTATATCTGCCCCAGCGGGTATTGACGTTTTCAACGATGAGACCTGTGATGGGATCATTAAGAGCATCGAATATTCTCATGACGGATAGTACGAGGCTGACCGCAGCGAAGTACTTTATCGGAAGAGAAAGGATATTCGACAGAAAATAAAGAAGCGCATTTGCTTCGAATGCATAGAACATGTCGCGTCCGACAGTTCCCAGACCGAAACAGTACTTGTTGCGGTTTATGAGTTTTTCTTCGGGTGTTTTAGCTTTCATTTCTAAGATCTTCTCCAAACTATTTCTTTTCTATTTATCAAGCCTTATATAGGCAAGCATCCTGTCCATATCTTTTGACCTTCTGTAAGACCAGTAAAGATCTTCTTTGCAGTAGGTGCAGTCTTCGTTTATCTCTATATACTCTATACCCTCGAGCTCCAGGTACTTTTTATTCACTCCCTTAAGGTCGATAAGGAAGTGCTCTTCGTCTTTCCTCTTTATATATTTTCCGGTCCATTCCGCAGTATCCAGAAACTGCTTTTTGACGTCTTCCCTGACCTCAAAGTGGCACTTGTCTATCCCCGGGCTTATGTACGTATATATATCTTCCGCTTTTGAACCGTATTGCTCCTTCATGGTCTTTACGAGTTCGCCCGCTATTCCGAGCATGGTCCCCTTCCATCCCGCATGAGCGACTCCTACAGCTCTTTTTACGGGATCATACGCAAAAACAGCTATGCAGTCTCCGTGGGTCGTCACAAGGCCCACCCCCGGAACGTCGGTCACGAGGCCGTCCGTTACGGGCACCTCGATATATCCAGGAACGTCTGCGAGTTCAGGATAACCCTCCGCCTTTATGTGTTCTCCACCGAGAAACTCTTCATCTATCACCTGCACGTGTTTTCCGTGCACCATATGGGGCTTGACGAGGTACTCCCCTTCTTCAAGGCCTCTTGCGATGGACGGGATAAGATCAAAGCTCCTGTCAGGTTTAAGAGAAAAGAATGCGGTCAGTTTATGGAATTGTCCGAATAAACTTATCTTGTTCATACAGATTTTTGCAATATTCCTTAATTGATTAATTATACAACAAAACCCCATCCCCTGCCTAATATTCTTGCTAAATATCCAGAATGTAGTAAAATAGGTTCATAACGTTAAGGAGGATATTCAGATGGGCAGGAAATCAGTAAAGGAAAACAAGAACATCTATCAGCAGTACAGAGAAGAAGCGGGTCTCACAAGAGAAAAGGCCAGCGAAGCTATGGGCATAGTGTCTGAAACAAGGATCGAAAAGATCGAAAGCGAAAAGACCACTCCCTATCCTGAAGAGATCATGGCGATGGCAGAGTGCTACAAAGCTCCGGATCTTTGCAACTACTTCTGTTCCAACGAATGCCCCATAGGCCAGAGATACGTTCCTCAGGTGCAGTCAAAGGAACTCACACAGATAGTTCTCGAAGTGCTGGCCACCCTCAATACCCTCAATAAAGACAAGGAAAGGCTCATCGAGATCTCAGCCGACGGAGAGGTATCCGAAGACGAAGAAAAGGACTTCGGCTACATCAAAGAACAGCTCGACAGGATATCCCTTGCAGTGGATTCTCTGCAGCTTTGGGTGGACAAAAAAGACCTTTTGGAGCAGTAATACAAAAATATTTATAATTTTTTGTTGACAAACATCAATTTTTGAGTATCATAGTCTGTAATATGAAAAACGCAAATCTCAACAACCTCTATTATGCTTATTCTTACCGTTATGGCTACGGCTATAGCGGACTTTAAAGTGTATAAAAGGCTTAAACAGATTTTCGTAAACTAAATCAATCAATTCGTTAAATTAGGGACTTCTGTTTTTGAGAGCAGAAGTCTTTTTTATGCAAAGGAGAAACAAAAATGAAAAAGGTATTAGCAGTATCGATCGCACTGTGCATGATCTTCGGCCTCGCAGCATGCGGTAAAAAAGAAGAACCGAAGGCAAAAGATTCATGGACTATAGGAATTTGCCAGCTGGTACAGCACCCGGCTCTTGACAAAGCCACCGAAGGCTTTATGGACGCAGTCAAAGAAGAACTCGGAGACAAGGTGGAATTCATCGAGCAGAACGGTTCAGGAGAACCCGCAAACTGCACGACCATCGTGAACGATTTCGTATCAAGAGGAGTAGACCTCATCATGGCGAACGCAACTCCTGCACTTCAGGCAGCAGCTGCAGCAACCGACAGCATCCCCATCCTCGGAACGGCAGTCACCCACTACGCACCGGCTCTGGGACTTACGGAGTGGACAGGAACGGTAGGCGGCAACATTTCAGGAACATCCGACCTTGCATCCCTTGAGGAACAAGCAAAGATGGTAAAAGAATGGTTCCCCGATGCAAAGAAAGTGGCAATACTCTTCTGCAGTTCTGAGGCAAACTCCATCTTCCAAGCACAGGAGGTTGAAGCACACCTTAAATCAATGGGACTTGAAGTACAGAACTTCACATTCACCGATACAAACGACGTAGCATCCGTAACACTGCAGGCATGCAACTTTGCAGACGTTCTCTACATCCCGACGGATAACGTGGCAGCTGCCAACGCAGAAGCAATCGCAAACGTAGTGCTCGCAGAGAAAAAGCCGGTCATCGCAGGAGAGAAAGAACTCTGCTCGGGCTGCGGAGTCGCATCCCTTTCAATAGATTACTATGATCTCGGAAGAGCAACAGGAAAGATGGCCGTCAAGATCTTAAGAGACGGCGCTGATATTTCCACGATGCCCATCGAGACAGCTCCCGAAACTGCAAGATTCTTCAACAAAGACATTTGCGAAAAACTGGGTATCACCCCGCTCGAAGGATATACCGCAATAGAATAGCCTATATAACACAAAGAGAAAGGGCCAGGCCGAAAGGTCAGGCCCCTTTCTTCACCTCATGCAACAAATATTTAATAAATTATTTGTTGTCACTTGACAAATCTGTATATTTGAGTAAAATAATGTCTAATATGAGTAACATTTCTTATAACAACTATTATTTCGCTTTTAGCTACCGCTATAGCTTCGGCTTTAGCGGACGTTAAAATGGAATAAGGTGAACGATAAGAAAATGGTTGTCGCATAGTATAATTATATAGTTAATAATCAGCGGTTCTGTTTTCTGGCAGGACCGTTTTTTATTATCAACACCCTTTAGTGACCCGCAGGTTTGCGGCAACGCATTTGCGGGAAAAAGGAGAAAAGGAAATGAAAAAGCTATTATCATTATTATTGGCGGTCGTTATGGTCGTATCTCTTGCAGCTTGCGGCTCAGGAAAAGAAAACAAAGAAAAAACTTCATGGACCATAGGCATTTGCCAGCTGGCCCAGCATCCGGCTCTAGACAAAGCGACTCAGGGATTCATGGACGCAGTAAAGGAAGGCCTCGGAGAAGATAATGTGACGTTCATCGAGCAAAACGCCTCAGGTGAAGCGGCGTCCTGCACCACCATAGTCAATGACTTTTTGTCAAGGAACGTCGACCTGATCATGGCCAATGCGACACCTGCCCTTCAGGCGGCTGCTGCAGCCACATCTGAAGTGCCGATCCTGGGAACCTCCATAACCCATTACGCACCGGCCCTCGGACTTTCCGACTGGAACGGCACCGTAGGCACCAACGTATCCGGAACATCGGATCTTGCAGACCTAAAGGAACAGGCTGCGATGATAAAGGAGTGGTTCCCGGAAACAAAGAAGGTAGACATCATCTACTGCAGCTCTGAAGCAAACTCCATATTCCAGGCTCAGGAAGTAGCCGGATACCTGGCAGAAATGGGAATAGAATCCAAGGAGTTCACCTTCACCGATACCAACGACATCGCCTCCGTGACCCTATCAGCCTGCGGATATGCAGACGTGATCTACGTACCGACTGACAATATCGCAGCCAACAACACAGAGGCCATAGCAAACGTCGTATTCACGGAAAAAGTACCGGTGATAGCCGGCGAAAAAGATACCTGCAGCGGATGCGGAGTAGCTTCCCTTTCCATCGATTACTATGATCTTGGCGTAGCTACAGGAAAGATGGCAGTCAAGATCCTGAAAGAAGGAGCAAACGTATCTGAAATGCCCATCGAATACGCAGCAAACCTGACCAAGTACTACAACAAGAACGCCTGCGATATCTTAGGCATCACACCCCTTGAAGGATACCTGGTAATAGAGTAATATATCTAAAATATAATTTGAAAACGAAAGGCGAAACCTTTCGTTTTCGTGCTGAATGGAAATCTTTTTATGAACTACTTTTCTGTATTTTTATCATCGCTGCCCGGAGCCTGCGCTCAAGGGCTAGCCTGGGGAATAATGGCCCTGGGTGTGTACCTGACATTCAGGATCCTGAACACGTCTGACCTGACAGTCGACGGATCCCTCGCCACGGGAGGAGCCATGTGCATAGCCCTTATGACGGCCGGAGTCAATACCGGTCTCGCCATACTTGCTGCAGTTTTCTGCGGTATGCTGGCAGGGCTCATCACCGGGCTGCTGCACACAAAATGCGGTATACCTGCCATTCTCGCAGGTATACTCACACAACTGTCTCTTTACTCCATCAACCTGAGGATAATGGGAAACAGGGCAAACCTGCCCATAAGCGTCGACAGATTCAAACTCCTCGTATCCCAAAGATATGTAAGGAACCTGGACCTGAAAAACCCCATCCCCGTATTCGTGGTGATCATAGCAGTCATAATCGCGATCCTTTACTGGTTCTTCGGAACGGAGCTCGGGAGCAGTATAAGAGCGACGGGCAACAACGCACATATGGCAAAAGCCCAGGGCGTCAATACAGACACCAACAAAGTCCTGGGTCTCAGCCTGGCAAACGGCCTCGTAGCCCTTTCCGGCTCGCTCATCGCACAGTATCAGGGAGCTGCTGACGTCAACATGGGAAGAGGAGCCATAGTCATAGGACTGGCTGCAGTCATAATCAGCGAGGTGCTCTTCGGCAAGATATTCAAGAACTTCAGCCTGAAAATGCTGGCAGTGGTCCTGGGCGCCGTGATCTACTACATAGTGCTGCAATTAGTGCTGACTTTGGGTCTGAATACAAACGACCTCAAGCTCTTCTCCGCATTGATAGTTGCCATATTCCTTGCTATCCCATATTTCAAAGGAGGTAAGAAAGATGCTTAAACTGATCGACGTATGCAAGACCTTCAATGCAGGCACCGTAAATGAAAAAGTAGCTCTCGACCACCTGGACCTTACCCTTGAAGACGGAGATTTCGTGACGGTCATAGGAAGCAACGGAGCAGGAAAATCCACAGCGCTCAATGCCATAGCGGGAACTTATCCGGTGGATCAGGGCAAAGTGCTCCTGGACGACGTGGACCTGACCGATATGCCCGAACACAAAAGAGCATTTTACCTGGGTAGAGTGTTCCAGGACCCCATGATGGGAACAGCCCCGGATATGCAGATAGAGGAAAACCTCGCTCTTGCGGCAAGAAGAGGAAACAAAAGAGGCTTCAAATGGTACATAACTCCCGAAGAAAGACAGCAATACCGGGAGATGCTGAAAGACCTCAACCTCGGACTTGAAGACAGGATGACTTCTAAGGTAGGACTCCTCTCGGGAGGTCAGCGCCAGGCGCTCACCCTGCTCATGGCCACATTGAAAAAGCCTAAGCTCCTGCTCCTCGACGAGCACACAGCAGCCCTGGACCCGAAAACAGCAGCAAAAGTCCTGGAGATCTCAGACAAGATAGTTGCGGACAATCACCTTACTACGATGATGGTAACTCACAATATGAGAGATGCCCTCGCCCACGGGAACAGACTCATAATGTTCCATGAAGGCAAGATCGTCATCGACGTAAAAGGAGAGGACAAAAAGAAACTCACCGCTGCGGATCTTCTCGAATATTTCGAAAGCTGAAGAAAGAGGCCTATATGCTTACAGGAAAACAAAGATCATATTTAAAATCCCTTGCAAACGCCATAGACGCCGTCGTGTATATAGGGAAGAACGAGCTTACGGAAAGCTGTCTTAAGGAGATGGACGATTATCTTAAAGCCCATGAACTGGTCAAGGTGAAGATCCAGGACAACGTGGAACTTGATCCCAAAGAAGTGGCGAACGAATCGGCGGCAAAACTGAAAGCCGAGTTCGTGCAGGCTATAGGCAGAAAGTTCGTGCTCTACCGCGAAAGCAGTGAAAACAAAAAAATAGAACTTCCCAAGGGGAAGAAATAGCTTATTAAAAGCCCGCTCAGCTGAGCGGGCTTTTTCATCACTTCTTTTCTTTTATAACAAATATATTGGAACCGAAATCTTTCTGCGATCTGATCTTGTCTGAGTAACCGGTACCCGTAAAGAGATTCATGATGGGAATCCCGGACTCCAGAGCCTTTGAAGAGCACTCTGCCTTGAAGGTCGCATCCTCCATTCTGTAATTCTTGTCCGCTATGTCGACTACCCTTCCGTTGGGATTGAATTCAACGGGCGTCACGTGTTTAAGAAGCGGACCGAAAGATCCTACCCTTAAGGTCTGCACTCTGCTCTTGACGGAATACTGTCCTTCAGGAACATATGCCTTTATATACTCATAACCCGGCGCTGCATGGATGAGCCTGTGAAAGATCCCCAGAAGGTGTTCTTTCTCGCTGCTGACCTGCCACATGACCACGCCTTCATCAGACCTTATCCTTCTGAAAGTTCCGAACTGGAGAGCTTTTCTGTGCGCCTTGTAAAAATCTATCTGTTCTTTTATGGCCTTGTCTTCCGTAGGCACTATGTAATTCAGATTAAGTTCGTATCCCAGCACTCCGAACGCAGAGACATTGAACCTCATGTTTACGGGCGTGGACCTTAAGGTCTGGGCATGGGGACTTGCGGATACGTGAGCACTGATACAGCTCTGAGGATAAAGATATGACATGCCCTCCTGTATATCCAGTCTTTCCACAGGGTCCGTATCGTCACTGGTCCAGGCCTGAGGACCGAAGGAGAACATACCAAGATCGAATCTGTTGCCACCTGAACTGCAGGACTCTAAAAGCACATGGGGGCGGACCTTGAATATGCGGCTGAGCACGTCGTAAAGTCCGAGTATGTACTCGTGGGCTTCCACTCCCCTTAAACTGCTCTGCCTGTTCATATCCCACTTCACAAAGGATATCTCCGCTCTGTCTATGATGTTTCCGACGTTTTCGACTATATAGTCTCTGACCTCCGGAATGCGAAGATCAAGAAGCAGCTGATTGCGTCCGTAAAGATCTTTGAGCCCTTCCTGATGCATGGCCCATTCAGGATGCTTTCTGTATAGGTCCGAGTCGGGGTTGACTCCTTCCGGCTCAAACCAAAGACCGAAATCAAGGCCTGCGGCTCTCACTTTATCAGCGAGGCGCTTGACTCCTCCCGGAAGCTTTTTTCTGTTGACGGTGTAATCGCCAAGGCCTGCGTGGTCGTCGTTCCTCGCTCCGAACCATCCGTCGTCAAGGACGAAAGTCTCGCATCCCAAAACTGCGGCCTTTCGTGCAAGCGATACCAGTTTGCCCTCCGTAAAATCAAATCCGCTGCCTTCCCAGCTGTTGTACACTATGGGTCTGTTTCTGTGAGCCCAGTATCTCGGCACTATGTGATCCGTTACGAACTCGTGCATGTTCTTTGACATGCCGTTAAATCCGTGATCGGAAAAAGTCAGAACTGACTGGGGCGTTTCAAAATATTCGCCTTCATTCAGCACCAAGGCAAAACTGTCAGGGCTTATGCCTCCCACTATCCTCGTAAGGTCCTGAGGACTCCTCTGAGCCGAGGTGTAGTGATTTCCGGAATAGATATGGTTGATACCGTAAACACGTCCCGTTTCTTCGGTGGCATCCGTTGAGGCCACCATCACCCCGGGATTTCTGACCGCGCTGGAAAAACCGTAGGTGCTCTCGTTCACGACCCTGGCCTGGTCTATCCTCACCTTGCTCTTGTGCCCTTCAGCTATCCATCCGCCGCCGAAAGAGTACATGTCATAGATACCGGGAATATCGATGGAAAAGTTTGCGATCTTTGTTACTGTGACAGGATCCCCTCCGTTTTCAAGGAGCGTCCGCAATGCAACAGCCGTCTCGAATACGGATATATAGTGAGTGAGCTTCAAATTGCCCGCCAGACTCTTTAGACTGATCTTTACAGTGGCCAGAGGGTACTTTGCAAAGGGAAGACCGGAGAGGCTTTTCTGCTCTCCTTCTATTTCCTCGAAACTGTCGAAGACGAAATCGGCGGTGAAGGGCTCGCCGTTTTTTAAAAGCTCTATGGGACTTTCCCTGTAATCGCCCCTTCCCTGTTCACTATAGAAGAGAGGAAGGCGCTCAAGGCATGAAGCCGTATCACCCTCTTCATAGAGTATACTGTTTCCCCAACCCATCATAGGGTCTACGGAAAGAGCTTCCGCATCTCCCGGGGCCACAATGGTCCCGAAGTGGTTTATCTCTACCTTTCCGTATTTGTCTACTTTGAGCATGATGGAAAAAGCGTCGTTTGAAATGAAAACCTTATTACTGTTTAGCTGTACCATTGTCCGTCCCGAAATCGATCTTCTTTTTGAGATAATGCTGATTCTTTATGTACATGTTATATACATCTTTGTCCACTCCATGCTTTTCAATTAGCATTTTGTAGAAATCGAATGAGATCTTCGGTGTTCTTTCCATGGTCACGGGATCGACTTTGACAAGGCCGAATTTGGCACTCATGCCCTCGAGCCACTCAAAGTTATCCGTAAAGCACCAATGATAATACCTCTCTATGGGCAGGTCGCTCTTAGAAATCTCCTCAAGGTGCTCTGCAATATAGCGGTGTCTGAAGATGCCAGCATTGTCGCAGGTCCCGTTCTCGGTGATCCAGATCGGTTTATGCAAAATGTCGTAAGCTTCCTTAGCCACCTCCACTATGCCCTTGGGATAGATCTCCCAACCGAGATCGTTCTTGTATCCGTCCTCTTTGACGCCGTCTGCCATGGCGGATATCTCGGAACGGGCATAGTAATTGACTGCTATAAAGTCAACGAACTCCCCTCTTTGGACGTTGTGTCTGTTCTTAAGAGGCCTGATGTACT
>JAFZSM010000107.1 GCA_017619385.1 Bacillota bacterium | reverse complement strand
TATCAGTGGTCTCACTTCATCTGCGCAGGACTTTATCTCCTCGTATGGCTCTTCGGAAGGAACCCCATCGTATTCCTCGTAGTACGTGCTCTCCTCGGCGCAGTCGGATCTTGGGCAGGAGTTACACTCCCCGCACTTGCAAACGACCTTGCAGACTACAACGAGATGAAGGGTATCTCTTCTGCAAAGGGATTCGTTCAGTCTCTCATGGGTCTTACCATCAGAATCGCAATGGTTATCTCCGGAGCTATCTCCTCCTTCGGTCTTGCTGCAACAGGATTTGATGCAACAAAGGCAGCTACAGAAGGCGTAACAGACAAGATGGCCAACTCCATCATGCTCCTCCTCGGCGTAGGACCTGCTATCGTATGCTTCCTCTGCGGACTCACCATCCAGCTCTGGAAAGTCAACGATCAGGAACTCAACGAGTTCAGAATGCAGAGAATGGCAAAATAATAAGATTTCAATTGAATCTGTATTATGATAGAATTATGCAGGCGATGAGCCTGCATAATTTTTTATAAAGGAGTTAAGCTATGGATTGGAAAACGGCTTTTAAAAAAGCATTTGAATACAAGGCAGCCAAACAGGGTTTCATCATGATGGTGGCTGCGTGTGCAGCCTGCCTCATAATCCCGTTTTTCTTCAGCGCATCGAATTTCTGGGTCATGGCGGTTATTATGATAGGCGCATATGTCTCCATCATCGGCGGCAATCAGTTCTACACGGTGTTCGTCCAACTGATGACTCAGGATATTCACAAAGACGAAAAGAATGGAAGAAAGTAAGCTGAAAAATACACCTTCAGCAAAACAGTCAAGGGAAGAGCAGTTCAGAAAAGCTGCAGCCATTGCCGAAGATGCAATAAAGAAGATAGGGTCTCCACTTAATATCGGAAGCTACATGCTCAGCGTAGCCGTGGACAGGGAGGCTCCTCTCGACGTTCAGGGCGTCATAGAACTTTTCGGAAGAGATGTCCTTGATGAAAAGCTAATGAAGACCTTCGAAGACGGCGAAAAGCATCTTAACGAGATAGTATCTGAAGACGTGAGCATACAAAGCCTTGACGGTCTCAAACTGGTAGGTCATGTAGTAAGGGCTAAGAAACAAAAAAGGGTGATCCTCGCTTTTCACGGCTGGAGAGGCGGCTGGGCAAAAGATCTCGGCATGATAGCAGATTTTTGGAGAGACAACGGCTGCACCGTCGTCTACGTGGAACAAAGAGCCCAAGGAAACAGCGAAGGGGAGTATATATCCTTCGGCATATATGAAAGATTCGACTGTCTCAACTGGATAGAATGGGCGGGAGAATATTTCGGCAGACACACTCCCGTATATCTTGCAGGAGTATCCATGGGCGCATCTACTGTGCTTATGGCCTGCGGTCAGAAACTGCCCGACTATGTCAAGGGCTGCATCGCTGACTGCGGATTCACTTCCACCGACGAGATCTGGCGTCACGTTGCTTCAGACTGCCTTCACCTCATCTATCCTGCCAACATGCTAAGATCGCTTTGCAAGGAAAAACTCCATTTCGATCCGACGAAGCACACCACCCTTGAAGCCATGGCAAAGGCTACAGTTCCCATTCTGTTCGTACACGGAGAAGAAGATCATTTCGTTCCCAGGGAGATGACGTTGGAAAACTACGAAGCCTGCGTTTCAGATAAGATGATAATGCTGTCGCCCGGCGCAGAGCACGGCCTCAGCTACTATATGGAACCGGAAAGATATCAGGATTACATGATGAGGTTCTTCGAGAGATTCCATTGATGAAACAACCAAAAACTGCCGTTTGCAAGACGGCAGTTTTTTGTCACAAAATTCGGTTCATTTCAGACCAAACGGCAGTTTTTTGTCACAAAACCTTACGCTTTTTCAGGCGAAAGGAAGCTCATTTGAGAACCATCACCGAAATCCAGGTCGAATTCCTCGGGAAGGAATCTGGGGCAGACGTTTTCAGTTGTCTGGATGACTGCGGCAGAGAGCCTTGTCCCTATGCTGCAGGCTTCTTCTAAGGTCTTCCCATAGGTAAGGCCTGCGCATACACCCGCAAAGAAAGCATCTCCGGCTCCCGTGGTATCGACCACGTCCACCTTAAGGGCCGAACAGGCTCCTTTTTCGCCGGACATATCCGCATATACGGCTCCCCGAGCGCCCATGGTCACCACCATAGAGGGTATCTGAGCCGCCGTGATCCTTTCAAGGAGTATATCTTTCATCTGATCCGGTGTACAGCTTGAGTAATCCTCGGAGAAGAGTATGCCTGCTTCTTCGAGATTGCATACGAGGCAGTCCACGTATTTGAAGAAATCTCTTCTTTCTATTGCAATGCTCATGTTGGAGATCACGGCATAGACTTTTTTATCGTACTTCTTTGCATAGTCGAACACGGTCTTCACTATGTCTTTGTCGGTATCTATCTCTAAAGAGATACTGTCGCAGTTCCCGAATATCTCGTCTCCGCGTTCCTTTATGATTTCCAGAACAGGAGTGAATTCCGGGCGTTTGGATATGGACGCCACTACGTCTCCGGAGTTATCGAATACGGCCAGCCATATTCCCATGCCGTCCTTTACTTTCTTCATGTACTCCGTGTTGACCTTGTGCCTTCCGAGCTGGTACATGACGTCTTTGCCGGTACCGTTGTCATCGACAAGGCTTAAGAAACTGGGCCTTAGCTCCATGTTCGCAAGGTCTTCTACTATATTCCTTGATACCCCTCCGTGGACGGTTTTAACTTCCCCCATATTTCTTCCGTCAGGATTGTAGCTGCTTAAGGGATATCCTTTGATATCCACAAATACCGGTCCTATGACCACGATGCCGTTCTTGCTCATATAGTGTTTCCGTTTCTCCTCTGTTTAGTTTATCTAATAGCCGCAAGGATATCTCCTTGGCGTCTCGATCGCGATAGAAATAAAGGTATGGTTCCAAGCCAAAATTCTCCAACCTAATCATGGCCGAGATCATCCATGAAGTCAACAAAAGTTCGGCAGATTTTTGTATATACATAAATATTGCCGCAAGATATAGTTGGTTTATGGACGAAAATTTCTTTGCGAGCCTAAAGAAGAAATACTTCTACAGAAGAGAATATGCTACAATAGATGATGTTAGAAAAGATCTGTTTTACTCAATTCCACCTTGTGTTTAGAGTGGGGGAATTATGAAGAAGGAACTATTGATCAGGGTATTAATACTGTTATT
>JAFZSM010000106.1 GCA_017619385.1 Bacillota bacterium | reverse complement strand
GTGGTGATGATGGTGGTGATGTTCATGCTCATCGTCATCATCATCGCCGTGATGGTGGTGATGTTCATGCTCATCGTCATCATCGCCGTGATGGTGGTGATACTCATGCTCGTCGTCATCGTCATCATCGTGATGGTGATGATGTTCATGCTCGTCGTCATCGTCATCATCGTGATGATGGTGATGGTGTTCGTGCTCTTCTTCCTCTGCATCTTCTCTAATATGTTCTTCGATGAGCTCTTCCAGCTCTTTGGAAAGGGAATACTCCCCGTCTATGACGTCGAGGATCTGTTTTCCCGTGATCTCGTTCCAAGGCGCAGTCAACACCACGGCGCCGGGGTTCAGCTGCTTTATGAGATCCACTACCTCTTCGATAGTTTTGGAGCTGCAAAGATGAGTTCTTGACAGGGCTATACAATTCGCCGTTGCGACCTGATCATTGAAGAACTCGCCGAAGTTCTTCATGTACATCTTTGCCTTTTTGCAGTCTACGACGGTAGTCATGCCTCCGAGGACAAAGCGCCCTTCACCTGCGGCAACTACGGCCGCCGCCACCTCTGAAAGCTTGCCTACGCCGGAAGGTTCTATTACTATCCTGTCCGGATGGTATTGATCGTCTACCATGAGAAGAGCCTTTTTGAAATCCCCCGTGAGGCTGCAGCAGATGCAGCCTGAGTTGATCTCGTTTATCTCTACTCCCGCATCCTTCAGGAAACCTCCGTCTATACCTATTTCACCGAATTCATTCTCTATGAGAACTATTTTCTGTCCCACATAGGCCTCGGCTATGAGCTTTTTTATGAGAGTGGTTTTTCCCGCTCCGAGAAAACCTGAAAAAATATCTATTCTTGTCATATTATCCTCCTGAAATATCAGTAACTAGAGTATATCACAAATATGCCCATATGGCGCATGGGCTCATATATACTTTTTGATGGTGATGAAAGTGCGGTCCTTTTTAGACGTCCCACCGACTTCCTCGAGCACGCACTTTCCCTTGCCTCTTAAGACCACCACGTCCCCTTCGGAGAGCTCTTTGTCTGCTTTGAGGCATTCTGCATTGTTGACGAAAACAAGTCCCTGCTTTACGGCTTCCTGAGCCTTGCTGCGGGCGCATCTGTATGCGGAGGCAAGAAATGCATCGAGCCTTAAGGATGCCAAGGTGTCCTTTATGAATTCCGTCCTTACTTCCGACAGGTTTATGTCGCTTATGGGGACCACAGAAAGACTGAGTTCCGTCCTTCCCGCTTTAAAGTAGTTTGCCAACAGGAATTCCTCAAGATCCCTGTCTATTATGATATCTGCGCCTTTGGAGCAGACTATTATATCCCCAACCTTTGCTCTGGATATTCCAAGCCCCAGCACGGATCCGAGATAATCTCTGTGGGTAAGCACCTTTCCCCCTTCCTTGTGGGTGACTCTTAAGACCTCCATGGGATCGTCCTCATAGAAATCCTTTTTTTCGGCCCAGTCCGGCAGGAATACAGCCATCCGCCTTTCGCTCGTATCATAGCCTCCTTCAAAGAACCAGTCCGCCCCTGATAATTTGAGTTCCTGTGCAAGGAGCCCCTGCATTCGCATGTCAAGAAAGTCCGTATGGCATATACGGTTTTCTCTTTGGCATTTATCAAGCTCATCCAAGGCTTTTGCCAATATCATTTTTTCTTCTTTTACATTGTCAGCCATTTTAAATGAAACGCCGGCAGATAAGCTCCGCCGGCGGCTTTTTTTATCTCGTTCTCCAGGGGTTGTCGGGACGAGGATCCGTGGGGTCCCAGCCGCAGTCATCCGCTTCGCTTATGAAGTCGACGGCCCTTGCAGGCTTTCCTAAAGGTCCCGGAGAAGAGGGATCTTCGTAAACTATGACCGTGGTCCCGTCAACGCAGTTGTTGTAGAGCCACTTGCAGTCAATGGTCTGAAGCCTTATGCATCCCAGAGATGCATAGTCTCCGAGAAGGTTGTATTCATCCCTCATGATATTGTCTATGCTGTTGGAGTAGTAACATATGGTGTGGAACATATATCCGTCGTAACGGAGGTTGATAGCATAGCGCCCCCAGCTTCCGTCCACCATATAGCACCAGTCAGCCCTCCACTCCATATTGTAAGTATATACAGGCGTCTCGTGACCTTCTCTTCCCGTAGAGCATATCATAGCCTTTACCGGCACCGTATACTCTCCGTATTCATCCTGGGTATACACAGTCACGCAATTAAGAGACCTGTTGACCTTTATGAGGTAAGGATAATTGCCGTTGGGCATGGAGTAAGGATTGATCCATGGTATCTGACTCGTCATTTCCTGCTCGATCTGGATATTGTTTTCAAGATCTGCAAGCCTCCAGTATCCGTCGTCTTCAAGGTGAAGTATGAGGCAAAGGCTGATGGGCGATCTGTCCGTACCGTCCCAGCGTATGACATCATAATTGAAGGAAAGATTGATCATGGCATATCTGTCACCCACATTCACAGGTTCTGACATCATGAGATCTTTGACCTCCGTATAGTAATGGTAGCCGAACCAGGTCATGTCCATCCCGGAAAGCACGTCTTTAAGGGGCGACCCGGATATGATATATGGATCAAGGTCCCAATAACTGTAGTCGTTGCTCATAAAGAGAGCGTATTTGTTGGAAAGCTCAGCCGCTCTTTCCCTTATGGTCTGCCTTTCGTAAGACTTGTAATAATCAGCTGCAAGGAAAGTCTCCTCATCCAGTTTTATGAGAGGAAGGGTTTCTCCGTTCCTGCTGACTGCAAGCTGCGACTCGTCGTAGACCCAGCTCACGTCCACCTTCTTGTAAGTCTCCACGGAAAAACCGCTGTTTTTGAGCTTCTGAGTTGCAGGAAGGACGTAGTCCTCGGCAGTGGACATATAGTCGATAGTCTGATTTGCAACGCCTAAGACGCAATCCGCAGGCATGATGACCTTGTATTTCACCAGGCTCTGAACGTCTTTTTGCTCAAACAAAGCAAGACCCATTATGCCTGACTTTATCTTCGTCAGAGTGACCTTTGCCACCGGTTTTCCCTCGGATTTGAGCACGTATTCAAAGTCGCCCTCATCGTTTACCGTGGGGATGAGACTGGATTCGAGCTCAAGGCCCGTTGCCTCCGACAGTTCTCTGCCCGCTTCTCCCACCAAGGTGGCTGCCGATGCCTTTTGATATTCGTCGCACTGCTTCCATACCCAGAAAAGCCCTCCGGCTATGGCAAGGATAAGTATCGATACAAAGATCAGATAAGCGGTCTTTCCCCGCTTTTTTGGCTTTTCCTTTGAAATGCTCTCTTTGCCTTTTGAAGGCTCTTCACTGTCCGGTACTTCGGGATCGGCATTATCAGAGCTATCATCGTCCGGACCGAAGAATATCGGAGATGCATCTTCTACGGTTTCATATTCATTTTGTAACTTATCGCTATTGTCCATCTGTTATCTCTTCTTTACAAGAAATGCCGTCGGCAGCTCTCTTTCACCGTTGAGAGAGGCTGTGTTTGTTATGACCTCCCCGTTGTAAACGAGAGAGCTGCTGTTGCCTCCGTCGAGGTTTGCCGCGTTCACCGCACCGTACTTTTGCATCACGCCTATGAGGTCGTAATAGCTGGCGCCTATGCTGCTTGGCTGCCTTCCGTCAACGACTAAAAGGAGCACCGCT
>JAFZSM010000011.1 GCA_017619385.1 Bacillota bacterium | reverse complement strand
TATTCTCCGGTCATCATCTTCCTCGTCAGTCAGGCCTTCGTTCATGAGTCTGTTCATCTTTTGATTGTAGTACTCGGATATCTTCTTATCTCTCCACCTGCCGTACTCCTCCATGATGGAAAGCATCTCATCGGCTATCTCCTCTGCTGAGCTTGGCCTGAACTGGTGAAGATAGGAAGACATTCTCGCCATGGATTTTTCGCCTTTGAGGGACTCTGCTATGAGTACGCCGAATTCCCTCGGATATCCCATGCGCTCTATGGTATCTACCAGTTCCTCATATACGGCTTGTTTTGAAGACTTTTTCATAATGCCAGGGTACCCATGGGATCCCAGGGCTTGAGGACTATAGGTTCTTCTTCGAAAAGATCCGCCGTCTCTCCCAGGTACTCTTTTTCGATAGCAGCCTGATACACATAGGCGTCGAACCAGCTGTCAGAACAAACGTAATATCCTTTGGCTCCGTTCTTGTCTCCCCAGCTGTTTTCGATCTTCCATCTTGTAGGTTTACCGTCCTTGATATTCACACCGGTGATGACCATGGCATGTCCCATGGCAGAAAATCTGTAGTCAAGTCCGTCGCCTTTGTTTATCTCAAGATCAAGGCCTGTGAGAAGTTCTGCGTTAAAGGAGTTGTCATCCCATATGCCGTTCTTTCTGTCTCCGCCTTTTCCTACGTCGCTGCCGAACCATACTACTTTACCGGCCTGGAGCTGGCGCACTACAGCGCCTTTGAACTCCGGCATCGGAAGATTGAGATATTTGACGCCTTTTGCCTCTGCCACGTTGCCGAGCCTGTCAACTGTAAAAGTCCTGTAGAAAGGCTTATCCTCAGTCGGCGCATTTATGATGCTGATCATCTTGCAAAGATAATCGCCTACATACTTTTCATAAAATGCCTTCGGCGTCATTTCTCTTTCTGCGTGATATATACCGTTCTTATCGACGTACTCAAAATCGAATGTTTTAGGAGGCTCAGTATAGCAGCTGCAAAGGAAAGCGTATAGTTTTTGAAGCATCCTGTTTTTCTCTTCCTTTACTTCTTCTGAAGAGCTGCCTTCTTTGATCATATTTCTCAGTTTCACAGCACAGGCTTTGAGGTTTCTGTTCACAATTCCGTTCATTCCGGATGTATCGCAAGACTGACCCGTTTCTCCGAAAACGTCTTTGGGAACGAGGCCGTACTTTTCCACTATGTTCACGAACATATCCCACTGCCCACCGTCATGTACTCCGCTTGTGAGTATGAAAGATACAGTTCTGTCGTCCGCAGGTCTGTCTGCAGTATCGATGATATTTTCAAGAAAGTAGTTGCAGCGCTCGAATTTATCCCAGAATGCCAGATAGCTCTGTGACAGTTCGAATTTTTCAAGACCGAGAGCCTTTGCGATCTTCTCTCTTAAAATGTTTGTTGCAGCAAAGAGCCAGCAGCGTCCGCTGTGCATCTGATCCGTCACGTCCATGGTCTTGATCTCCACGGAGAATTTCTGTTTCATGTCGAATGCGGCTGATGCAACGTAGGAAACGTCGTTGAGGTTCGTTTTAGAAAGGGCCATGGTGGCCAGCTGTCTTTCCGCCGATCCGTTATATTCCTCTGACCACTGCTCAAGCAGTTCTTTTGTAAGCTTTTCCATTTATCATCCTCTTCTTTCTTTTAAAGACTTGCTCATAGTTATACATAGTAATAATACTATATCTTGACTGAAACTTCCATTTACATTTATGTCTTAAGCAGAAAAACCCGGAGGATCACTCCTCCGGGCCGTTAAAATCATTCGTATCGTGACAGTCTCCTCGGACTTTTAATGTTAGTTGTCGCTAACTTATCCACGGTATAGTTAGCAACTGCTAATATGTCAAGGGTTTTCTTGTTATTGTTCTGTGCGTATGCTAAAATATTGACAGTAGCAGTAAAAAATTAGTATTTGTTAAGAGAAATCCGCATTAAATGCGGTGAAACGGAGATCATCATGTCTATGCAGGAATCCGGAGAAATGTATCTTGAGACCATATATATCCTGTCTCAGAAACATTCCAGCGTCAGGAGCATCGACGTCGCAGAAGCAATGGGCTATTCAAAACCCTCTGTAAGCAGGGCCCTGGGGCTTCTGAAAAAAAACGGCTATGCCGAGACGGATACGGCAGGAAACATCACCCTGACTAAAGAAGGAAAGAAGATCGCAAAAGATATCTACGAAAGGCACACGGTCCTGTCGACCATGTTCAGAAGGCTCGGTGTCGATGAAAAGACTGCAGTGGAAGATGCCTGCAGAGTGGAGCACTATATAAGCGATAAAACTTTCAAGGCTATAAAGAAGCACCTCAAAGATTACCCGGAAGAAAAGTAACAAAAATGATAAGTATGGAAAAGGACCGCCTCGCAAGGCGATCCTTTTTCTTTTACTTGAGAGTATATTCTGCGACTTTTGAATACTCGTCGTTTTCCTTTCCGTTGTCTATGAACAGTTCCCTTGAGAATCCTATGGACTCTTTAGCCATACATATCTCGAGCATGCAAAGATATATGCCAATGTCTATCCTGTTATAGTATGCAACGGCTGCAGCCGGCATGATGCCGCGTTTCCCGGGCTTTTTGTATCTGCAAACCGTCAGGACTCCGCCCTCATTTTTTACATACCAGGGCTGAGTGTTGCAGGCGCTGGGAGCGAACCTCGCTATCTCTGCTATGCCGAGGGTATCCCCTTCCCAGATCTCGCTAAAGCCTTGCGCTTTGCCTTGAACATATCCTTTCTGTATAAAGACAGGTCGTTCACCTTGTGAATGGCTATCATGATCACGTAACCAAGACCGTCATAGCTTGCCTCATCGGCTTTTCCTATGCCGAACCACAAAGAGCCTATGTTGTGATCCACGAGCCACAGATCAAGCTGCTCACCAACATACCCTGCGTTCATCAGGTAATTGTCTTTCTTTTCGCTGTATATGAGGATGCAATACTCAGCGTCTCTTTTGAAATTGACCTTCTTGGCAGGAAGTATCCTGATGGCTGTACGGATATCCGGATACAGAGGTTCAAAGCTTTTGTATGCTTCTTCTATGCTTTTAAGCTCTTCTTCAGACACTTTGTCAGACCCTACGTCTCTGAAAAGATGAAAGGACTTTCTTTTGAATATGGTATCGTAATATCTTGCGTCCATAGTTATCCTCCTGACTTACTAAAACAGCGTCAATATATATTGCACCGCAAAAACCGAAATGCAGCAGCAGACGGCCACAGGGAAAAGCCCTGCACCAAGCCACGAAAGCACGATCCCAACTGCGAGTGCGACGATTCCGGCAATCGGCTCCTGCGCAGCCTCGATGATGGCAGGAAAAGTCATGACCGCAAGGGTTACATAAGGTACGTAGTAAAGGAATGACCTTAAAAATCTGTTCTCTATCTTCTTCCTTATGAGGGTCAGAGGCAGTACCCTCACCCCAAAACTGACCAGCGCAGAGACGAGTATGTAGATCATGATATTTGAACTCATGCTTCGCCTCCTTCCTCATCGCTTTTTGGGAACATGGCTGCTGCCGCTGCAGAAATTATGACCGTGAGCACTATAGTCTTGGTGCCTCCCGATACATTTGCAAACATCGGAAGTTTTGCTGCAGCGAAACTAAGTATGAATGATATGGCGACTAAAGCTCCCACTACCCTGTCCTTCTTTGAAGGCGGGATGATGATGGCAAGGAACATACCGTATATGGCGACGCTCAAGGCGCTCACTGCGCATGCGGGAAGCACGCTGCCCATGGCGATGCCGCAGGCGGTGCCGGCAGACCACATAAGAGATGCAAGCATAAAAGCGCTGAGAAGATAAGCTGTATTCACGAAGCCCTTCCTTGCAATTCCTATCCCGAATATCTCGTCCGTTATCCCGAATCCTATGGCAAGTCTCGAAAGAAGCGGCTCTTCAGGTCTTAGTTTCTGGCTGAAAGCAGCTCCCATGAGAAGATAGCGTATATTGGTCACAGCTATGAGCACAGCAGTCTCTGCGTACGCAGCCTTTGAGGCTATCATTGTATACAGAGCATATTCTCCTGCAGAAGCGTGATTCAAAAAACTCGAAACGAAACCCTGAAGCGGCGTAAGGCCTGCCAGTTTTGCCGTGATGCCAAGAGAAAAAGCCACGGCAAAATAGCCCATACCTATGGGCAAGCCGTCTCTTAATCCTTCACTTATCTCTTTCTTCAAAGAGTCGTTTCTCATTTGTTTACAGCACTTTAGAAATGATACCGCCGCCTATGACTCTTCCCTCTTCGTCATAGAACACAGCTGACTGACCGGGAGTTGCAGCTCTTACGGCTTCTTCGAATGTCACTTTGACCGTATCGCCGTCTGTTTTTGTTATGAGGGCATTAGTTCCGTCATGATGGTAACGTATCTTGACAGAGCAGGAAAGGCTTTCTCCTTCTTCAAGATTCGGAATACTCATAAAATTCAGGTCGCTGCAAAGCAGTTCTTTCCCGTAAAGGGAACTGTCATCGCTTATGACTACTTCGTTGCTTTCCACCCTTATCTCTTTTACATATGCGGGATATCCAAGGGCAAGACCCAGACCTTTTCTCTGGCCTACGGTATAGTGTATGATTCCCTTGTGTTTTCCCAAGATATTGCCGTTGAGATCAACGAAAAAGCCTTCTTTAAGATCATCATGAGATGCAGTTTTTTCGATATATTCCGCATAAGATCCGTCAGTCACGAAACATATCTCCTGAGAATCGGGCTTGGATGCAACGGAAAGTCCTGCATCTATGGCGATCTGTCTGACTTCGTCTTTGGACATATCTCCAAGAGGCATCAGCGTTGCCGCAAGCTGCTCCTGAGACAGTTTGTAAAGCATATACGCCTGATCTTTTTCCGAGTGTTTTGCTTTTTTTACGCTGTATCTTCCGTTATCCAGTTTGACTATGGAAGCGTAGTGTCCGGTCGCTATATACTTAGCTCCGATGACCTTTGCAAAATACAGCAGCTTATCCCATTTGAGATATCTGTTGCATACAATACAAGGATTCGGAGTCCTTCCTTTTAAGTATTCCTCCGCAAAGGGATCGACAACACATTTCTGAAAATCCGAAGTGCAGTTAAGCGTGTGATATTCGATCCCGATCTGAGCGGCAACGTCTCTTGCGTCATCTATATCGCAGCAGTGGCTTTCGGACCCGTCATCAGACTGCCAGGTACGCAAAGTCACACCGGTCACGTCATAGCCGGCTCTTTTAAGGAGCAGCGCCGCCACGGCGCTGTCCACACCTCCGGACATTCCCACCAGAACCTTATCCATTTATCCGGTCTCCCTTTGCTGTGCCTGATGCCCTTCCGACCGCCTGAACGGTCTTTTCTTCAAGAGCATCCATAGTTGTCTCGCGCATCTTTCCTCTCATATATGTCGTAAGGCTGTCAAAGGCCGGATGCATAAATTCCTTCGGTATCGAACTGCAGCCTTCCCTTATGGCGACTATCGGCATGATCATCCCTGCGTTGCAATCTGCATCAAGACCGCACATGGCGATGATATGAAGTGTCTCACTGAAATCTCCTTCCCCATAGTAAAGGGCTATGACTTCGCAACACGCATTGGGATAGGCGTGTATCCAATTGTATCTCTTGTATTTTTCCTCACATTCCGAAAGGGCCGTACGCCAGTCCTTGCAGCGAGTGCAGCTGTCCCATACAAAGTCAAGAACGCTCCTGTACTCACTGTCAGCCGGTATGAGGGATATGGCAGTCTTGATTATCTCTTTAACATCTTTTTCTAC
>JAFZSM010000105.1 GCA_017619385.1 Bacillota bacterium | reverse complement strand
TTTTCATATGAACGAAAACAATAAAGGGACGGAACTGTTTCAGAGCGCTCCCATAAAAGAAGCGGTGCTGAAGAGCTCTCTGCCCGCGATGACAGCCATGCTCATGGTTTTGGTATACAACCTTGCGGACACTTTTTTCATAGGGCAGACCCATGATGCATTGATGGTATCGGCAGTATCTCTTGCCACACCGGTGTTCCTCATGTTCATGTCCATAGGCACGGTCTTCGGTATAGGAGGAACTTCTGTCATCTCCAGGGCTCTCGGGGAAAAGAGACCCGAATATGCGAAAAGGGTATGCGCCTTTTGTATGTGGGCATGCGTCATCATAGGTATTGTGATATCTGTCTGCTACAACCTGCTCACGAAAAAGATATTCAGCAAAGAGAAAGAGGACGCAGTATAGGCTGCAAGGGGTATATCAGGGAAAGCTAAAGTTTTAGGAACAGGATAAATGATGGATATCGTAGTTTACGATCTGGAATGGAATCAGGTGCTCGAGGGAAGGACCAAAGTCCCGGGACTTCCAGGAGAGATAATACAGATAGGTGCGGCTAAGATCGACCTTGAAGGCCGTGTCCTTGATACTTTTGACGTGCTCATAAAACCTGTTAAATACAAAAAGCTGAACAGGTATGTAAAAGAACTGACCCTCATCAAGGATTCAGATCTTGAGAAGGGAATAAGTTTTAAAGAGGCAGCGGAGAGATTCCGCTCCTGGTGCGGCGATGACTTTGTCCTCATATCCTGGGGTCCTGACGACATATTGATGATGGACAACAACCTGGGTTTCTTCGGGTACGACAGGTCCTGGCTTCCCGACAACTACGATGCCCAGCTCATGTTCGACGATATGGAGATGCAGCAGGACAGGCAGTGGCCTCTTAACTACGCACTCTTTCATTTCAATGAAAAACCAAGCGGAGCGCACAACGCCCTGGCAGACGTTCTCAGCACTGCAGCCGTGCTGAGGCACTTAGATCTTGCCGAAGCACTCGAAGACGACTACTTCAAGTGTGTGCCCCCGGCAAGGGAATAGCATAAGATTTCACATACGATACATCACGATCGGAAGCTTTGATAGGTGCATTTCTAAAAACAAAGAGCGGAGGCGCCGGAGGGCGCCTTGCATATATAGACATACTCAGGACAGTGTTCTGCCTGGGTGTTTTGTTTTACCATCTGGGCCTTGTCCCCGGTGGCTTTTTCAGTGTGTGCGGGTTCTTCGTGATCACTGGGTACACAGCCTGCATCTCTCTTGACAAAGAAAAGATCGATCTTTTTGCCCATTATAAAAAAAGATTCAAAAGGATCTATCTTCCTTTGATCGTCACTGTCTTTTCTGTCCTTCTTCTTTGCTCGGTCCTGGATATCTTCTGGGTCACCATAAAGCCTGAGGTCACTTCCATAATCGGAGGCTACAACAACCTTTATCAGATAAGGGTTGGCGGAGACTATTTTGCCGATGCCAAGGATACGCCTTTCCTTCACCTTTGGTACGTATCCATACTCCTTCAGTTCGAAGTGGTATTTCCCATAGTATTTGTCTCATTAAAATGGCTGAGAGCTAAAAAAAAGAGGCTCTTCGATCCTGCAGTTCTGAGCCTTTTTGCCCTGACTGCTGCTGTCATTTACTTTTACGTCAGCTTCAGCAAAGGGGACTTAAGCCAGGGGTATTACGGAAGCCTTGAGAGGCTCTTTTCCCTGTTTTTCGGTATATTCATTTACTATTACAAAAAGGGTTCTTCAGGAGGCGCCTTAGGTCTTAAGAAGGCAGTCTTTTTTGTCATTTTATCCGCAATGATCTGCGGCATGTTCTTTTTCGGATCAGACACTCTGTACATGGCCGAGCTCATGATAGGCTATTCCCTTTTAACTGGGGTGTCTCTTTGCCTTGCGGCTGATATAAAGGATAGCGGGAGCCCTTTGCTCAGGCCCTTTGAGTGGTTCTCATCCATAAGCTATGAACTTTACCTCATACATTATCCTGTGATGATAGTGTTTCCCGCCATATGCAAAGCAGCGGGAGGTTTCGAATACAATGCTTTTTACGTATTCCTTGCGAGCCTTGCCGTAGCTTTCTTCCTCCATGTACTTTTCAACGTGAACAAGGACTCAAATCCTCTTCTCATACTCATGTGCGTTGTGCTTGGTTTTTTCACCGTATACGGCGGGGTGCTGTATGCCATGGAAGAGGATCACACGGAAGAGATGAACGCTCTCAAAGCGCAGCTTGCTCTGGAAGAGGAGGCTATGGAGCAAAGGCAGCAGGAATACCTTGCAAAGCTCGAGGAAGAAAACAAGGCCTGGGAGGACATGCTGGAAGCATACAAAGATGAGGATTACGCGGAAAAAAGAGCTTCCGCCGTAAGGCTCTGCGGCATAGGAGATTCCATACTTCTCGGAGCCAGTCCTGCGCTTTATGAATTCTTTCCCAATTTCTACTGCGATGCAGTCATAAGCAGGCCGGGGCTGTATGTAAGGGATATCATGGACAGCATGAAGAGCCGGGGCATTCTGGACGAAGCATTGCTGCTCCACATAGGCTCAAACGGAGGGCTCTGGGAGCCGCAGATGGAAAGCATCATGAATTATGCCAATGCAAACGGTATACAGATCTTCTGGTACACCGTGACCAACGATAAGAGCTACAGCGTTTACTGCAACGACGGCATCAGAGAGCTGTGCGCAACGTACAGCAATGCCCATCTCATGGATTGGGAAGTATATTCTTACGGACACGGAGAATGGTTCGTCGGAGACGGGATACACGTAAACGAATACGGCGCGTGGAAATACGCATCCTTTGCCTACGATGCCATACACAGCTACTATGTGGAAAAGTACGAAAAAGAAAGGCAGGAGATGCTGGCTCTTTACGAGGAAACTGAAAACAGCAGATACAGCTTCTACGGAGGGGATCTTCTTTTGAGCCTTCACGAAGCAATTTCAGAAAACTTTGAAAATGCATCCTTTGCATCCCTGCAGGAAGCAGAGCTTCCGGATCTGCTGAGGGCTGCAAGAAAAGACGATGCATCTGGGCTCCTTGCAAGGAACATGGTCTTTGCTCTTGACGGAGAAACAGAGCTTGATGAAGAGACTTTAAAGGAGCTCTTTTCCTTGGCAGAAGGGAAAAGACTGTATATAATAGGCATGGTTTTGATACTTCCGGATGGCCTGGAAGTGCCTGAAAACGTCAGCTTGATGAGCCTTTACGACGTGCTTGGAGACAATAAAGAATATTTCCACGCAGACAGGGTGCATCTGAGCGATGAAGGCATAAGAAAGGTCATGGAACTCTTTATGGGAGAGATATTATGAGCGAACAGATCCTTATATCCCACAGCTCGAAAGACAACGATTCCGCCCAGCGCATAAAAAAAGTGCTGGAGGACAACGGTTTTTCATGCTGGCTTGATAACGACAACATACCGCCGGGAGCCGACTTCGTTTCAAAGATCGCCGAAGCGATGAGGAACTGCGAAGTGGTGGTGGTTTTGGTGTCCAAGAACTCTCAGGATTCAGACTGGGTAAGGAACGAAGTCACGGCTGCTAACAGCCAGAAAAAACTGGTCATACCGTATATGATACAGGACTTTGAACCAAACGATACCTTCAAGCTCTGCCTGGGGAATGCGCAGAGAGTCTCAGGCTTCGGAGACAAAGAAGAGGATGCCCTAAGGCGTGTCGTAACGGCTCTCAGGGATTATCTCAATGAGGCGGCAAACGGTGAGGAGATAAAGATCACCATCGAAAAGCATCCTGCAAAGAAAAAGAAGACTCTTCTTTACGCCATCATAGGACTTGGGGTCTTAGCCGCTGTGCTTGGCATAGTCATATCCTCCATGGGAAAGGGCGGCACGTATACAAAGGAAGCTTTGGAAGTCTACTATTCGGAAGTTCTGCCCTATGAAAAGGCAGGGTATTTCAATACCGTCCAGGAAGGAGAAGTTGTAAGCAGCAGCCTAAAGGCTGACAAGGCCTTCTCCATACTGAGCTTCATAAGAAACCAGGGCGACAAGGCGGCCTTCGTTGAGCAGATAAGCTGCGACATACTTAAACTCGAGAAAAACGAAGACCCGGTTCTCGTGGGCGACGTCATGACCAGGCACAACCACATGAGAGTCTTCGTATACAACGACGGATGGGGAGCAGGCAAGAACGCTGCCTATACGGCAAGCATCATAAATACAGCTGACTACCCCATGGACAGCGTCAAAAAAGCCCTTGAGGGCAAAGGGACTTTCACCGTTGAAGGGGGAGACGTTTCCCTCATCATGGACGTTGATCTTCCTACGGAAGAACTTAAGAAATATGCCAAGGACAACAATATAGAGTTCACCATGGGCATCGGTACTCTGAAACTGGAATTCAGCTGCGGCAAAGCCCGGTCCGGTATCGAGGCTACCCTCGTTTACGAACCGAAGACCGATATCCTCGAAGTGTATTACGGAGGACAGGGAGACGGAGTAGACTATTCCATCACCCTTTACGCCCTCCTAGACGTAGATCAGAACCCGAGTTCTATCAGGTTCACGGGAGAAGAGGCCACGCCTCTTGTGGATAACACCTTCCGCATAGAGACAGTCATCATACCAACCAAGTCCTGCTACCTTGAGTGCAAAGGGGTCTATTCCATCGCAGGAGACCGCCACGAGACTGAAGTGTACAAGGTGACAGTCACAGTGCCGGTCTTCAGAGAAGGCACCATCAGAAGAGAAGGCGCAGTTACCAAAGAGCTCTTTGAAATGGATATGAGAGATACCATAAGCGTCAGGAACATACTGGGTTCATATCGCTATGATCCCCAGACGGTGATCGAATATGCAAAGTAGCATCAAAGAAAAGAAAAGTATAAAGGCTGCATTCATCCTTTCCCTTCTTATCCTTTTGCTGCTTTTTTCCGGCTGCGGCTCGTCTTCAGGTCCTGTGAAGCTTAAAGACTTCAGCTTTTACAATTCCGAATTCCTGTACGAGAAAAAGGTAGCCAAGATGTACGTCTCCTTTACCAACAAGGAAAAGAAGATGGAGATCGAATCCCTTGAGCTCACCATAAAAGGAAAGTTCGGAGGAAAAAACGAAGGAGAAGACAGCATAAGGTACCGCATAGCGCTGCCATACAGCCTGGCTCCGGGAGATGATTGGTCCTTTGTATATGATATAGACGGGCTTCTTCTCAATGAAAAGTACAAAGTATCCGTATCTAAGGTAAGCTTTAGCAACGGGACAGTCTGGACCAGCGGCAAAAATCCATCGGCTGTAACTGCATCGGTGGACGGGAAAAAGGGAAAAGGAATGCCGGCATCCCTTGAGGAATGCAATTACTACGAGCAGAGATCGAACTCATGGTACAGGGACCTTAACGTCCTTTGGCTCAACACAGGAGATAAACCCTTAAGAGGCGTCGTATACGAGATCGTAGCCTACGATGCGGACGGGAATCAGACCACTGACAGAAGCGGAAACAAAGAGTCTTTGTATTTCTCATCCTTTGACAGCCAGCTTACCATGCCGGGGGATAAGCAGTCTGCCTATCATGTCAGCATGACGTCCAAGTACTACCTTCTTGAGGACTCGTCGTATATAGACGTAAGGATAGTCAAGGCCATTGCCGAAGACGGCACCGTGTATACATCCAAAGGGGATACGCTCACGGCCTATTTCGGCAGCAAAAAGGCCTATGATTTTGGCAATGCGAAAAACAAAGCGGTAACGAAGCTGGGAGACAGCATAAGAAAGGCTGTAAGAAAAGAAGGCATCATAGTATCAAAACCTCTCATATATATCAGGGAGGGGGATTTTGCTGTTTTGCGCTTTGAAAATTTCGACGTGAGGGTCGAACTTACGGAAAAGGGTAAGGTCTCCCCTTACAACGTTTCCATCGTCTCTTTTGCAACAAAAGATGAGTATATGGCCAACGTGAACGAAGAGGGTATATATATATGGGAGCAGAGTCTTGCGAAGGCCATACTTCCGAAAGTCCTTACGAAGATCAAGGAAAAAGAGATCCAAGCCAAGCTCGACGAGTACTATCACAACGACAAATGGTACGTCGATTTTGAGGATACTTCATATGATACTTTTGACAGCGTCAGCGTCATCTTCAGCGAAGACGGCGACAGACTGATATGCTCCGTGTTCAGCGTGGGCAGGGATTTCGATTACTATCCTTTGAACGATATGTTCTGGGCTTACGACAGCATATATGAAAGTGAGCAAAATATGACCGTGAACAAAAGGCCTCAGGATCAATGAAATACATCGAATATACAATTTATCCTCCGGCAGGGAAGGTAAGCGAAGTTTCCGATATGCTGACTGCTCTCGGGCAGGAAGAGCTCATCATCAACGACCCGGATGAGGCCGAAGCTTTCTTTTCCAAAGACGGTGGGTACAAATGGAACTACGTGGATCAGAGAATGCTGGAGGCCCTAAGATCGGGCGCATATATCAAGTTCTATCTGCCGGAGGGGGAAAAGCTCTCCGATGAGATCTTCTCATATGTCAAAGACTTCGACTATTCTTTAGCCCTTACGGACGATGAGGACTGGCTCCACAAATGGGAAGAGTACTACGTCCCTTTCTATATAGCTGACAGCATTGTCATTAAGCCCGTATGGAGAGACTATGAAGCAAAGGCAGGGGATATAGTGATAGAAATAGACCCCGGCCTTGCCTTCGGCACCGGCAGCAGCCCTACCACCTATCTTGCAACAAGACTTCTTAAGAAATATATGAAAGCGGGAGACCGGCTTCTTGATATAGGCTGCGGCACGGGGATACAGTCGCTTGTAGGAGCAAAACTGGGAGCATCGGATATACTTGCCGTAGACCTCGATCCCGAAGCCGTCAGAAGCACGGCTGCCAATGCCGGGCTCAACGGAGAGGAAAGCCTCATATCAGTCAGAAAAAATGACCTTGCCAATGGCCTTGATTACGTCGCAGACACCATAGTTGCAAATCTTACAGGGCCTCTTGTACTTGAGCTTTGCAAGGACGTTCGCAAGAACATAAAAAAGGGTGGCATACTCGTAGCCAGCGGTATCATAGACGATATGGAGGATGCCTGCAAAGAAAAGCTGGAAAGCATAGGCTTTCGATGTATCGAAATATTGAGGGATGACTGCTGGTCAGCCATAGCCGCAGTTAAAGAATAAAAGACGTTTAACAACCAACAGGTTTGGGAATCAACAACCGTTGGTTGTTTTTTATTGCCCTTTTTTCTTATTTGTCACAAAAGCACAGAAAAAATCTAAATAATTTGTGTAAATGGCATAAAAAAATAATAGACAATTGAGTAAAACTCTGCTATAACAGGAAACAAGAATATATTGCGGAAGTTTCCTTTGGACGCTCCGCATGGAGAATGGAGGTAAAAATGAAAAACAGTTTCAAACGCCTGGCAGCACTTCTTTTGATACTGATGATGATCGCAAGTTCATGCGTATCAGCATTCGGTTTATCTGAAGCCGCCAAAGAGAAAAAAGTTCACGTTTTCACAGACGAAGAGTTTGCAGTTCTTGATGAGGATGTATTCGGACTAATTACTGACATCGAACTGAGTGCGCAGGCAGACATGACTGCTGCCTACGGAGAGGCTTCCTACCTTACGGAAGCCGATTACATCGCACTTGTGCCTGAGGTCATCGCAGCCATTGAAGCTTCCGATACCTATGCAGCAGGTACGCTGCAGCAAAACGGCAACTTCATCACATGGCAGACCACATCAGGCATCGCATGCTGCTATGATCCGAGAATGGAGGCAGAGCTTCATAAACCTTCACAGTATACACACGACGAGATCATGGCCTTCGAGGCAGACGCCGAGAGATGGGGAGCAGAGCTCAGCGCTTCAGCTTCCACCTTGGCAGGTCACAGCCCCACGTCAACATCCGTAGGACTCATCCAGCCCTATTGGGAGAGCAGCTCAAGCTATGCAGACAGCTCCTTTACAAGTTACTCCCCCTATTACAAGACCATGTGGCAGAACCTCTACGCAGCAACGGGCGGTTCCGGAGTACGCTATTCCATGACCAACGCCACCGTTGACAACGTAGCTAAGGCCATACAGCAGTGCGGCCTCGTCATCATGGACTCCCACGGCACCACTGACTATTCGGGAAGCAACGGCGACTATACGAGCCGCGCAAACAGCTCCTACCTTTGCCTTACTTCAAGCAGCGGCGTGACAAGCGCTGACACCCAGGCAAAGAGCGGCACCTACGGCACTTACTATGACTGCCTCAAGGGTTCCGGCTATGCCTACGTCAACGGCAACTGCATAGCAAACCACATGACGTCCAATGCCCCCGGCAGCCTCGTATACATGGGCATATGCCTTGGTATGGCAACGGACAAGATGTTCACAGCCTTAAGAGCCAAGGGCGTGGAGGTAGTCTTCGGATACTCCCAGTCCGTATCCTTTACGGGTGAGAAAGCTTACATGCAGTCGATCCTCGGCTACGTAAAGGACGGCGATACATTCGCATCGGCTCTTTCAAAGACCAAGTCGTCCCTCGGTTCCTGGGATCCTGCATATTCAAGCTATTCCCAGTCCCAGGCCGTAAGGAACAAGGTTGCATTCCCCATCGCAGTTTCATCTGAAGATGCATATCCGGGACAGGGCAACGTGGATGCGGTACAGACCGTAAATTCCACCTGGGCGCTCTTCGGAAGCAGCCAGCCCGCAACATATACAGTTACGGCAACGTCTAACAACACAAGCTACGGCACCGTATCGGTCAGCGGATACACCATCACCGCAAGCCCCAAGACAGGCTACTATGTATCAGGCTACACGGTAACAAGCGGCAGCGCGACAGTCACTCAAAACGGCAACACCTTCACGGTCAATCCGTCGTCTGACTGCACCGTACGCATCAACTTTGCAGCAAAGACCACAGTAAGCGTGACCTGCGTTGCAAACGGATCCACATACCAGACCCTTTCCTGCTATGCGGGAGAGACAGTGACCCTTCCTTCCGCA
>JAFZSM010000104.1 GCA_017619385.1 Bacillota bacterium | reverse complement strand
GTATCCGAGGCACGGGACGCTTTTGTATTTCAAAGCGAAGTCAGACAGATCTTTCAAGACGCTGCAAAGCTCCGCGCGTATATAGCGCAGAGCCTCTCTGTAGATGATGAGATCTCCGTTATCCGTTACATAGCAGCTGGTTGCGCCCAGGTGGATAATACCGGCAGCTCCCGGAGCCGCTTTTCCGTATGCGTAAACATGGGCCATGACGTCGTGTCTGACCTCTTTTTCTCTTTCTTTCGCACACTCGAAATCTATATCGTCTATGTGAGCCGCAAGCTCTTCGACCTGCTCTTTGCTCACGGGCAGGCCCAGTTCGTGCTGAGCCTTTGCCAGAGACGTCCACAGCCTTCTCCAGGTTCTGATCCTGGTATA
Organism: Bacillota bacterium; assembly: GCA_017619385.1. Taxonomy (GTDB): domain Bacteria; phylum Bacillota; class Clostridia; order Peptostreptococcales; family Anaerovoracaceae; genus RUG13409. The sequence continues at coordinate 4,059 of JAFZSM010000104.1, read as the reverse complement.
CTGGGAGAACAGCTCTGTCATATACTCAGACGCATAGCGGCCTGAAAACGCAGATTCATATTTTTCGTACATATTTATCGCCCTATATCTCTCGCTGTATATATTCCTCTCTTCTGGCTCCTACCGAAACGTATTCGATGGGACAGCCTATGTTCTTCTCGATGTATTCGACGTAGTTTCTGGCCGCTTCGGGCAGATCTTCAAAACTCCTTATGGATGAGATATCGCATTTCCATCCGGGAAGATATTCATAGACGGGCTTGGCTTTGTCAAGCGCATCGGGGAAAGGAAAATCATCCGTTATTTTACCATCTATTTCATAAGATTTACAGACCGGGATCTTATCCATATATCCGAGGGTATCGAGTTTTGTAAGGGCTACGCTGTCAGCCCCCTGCATCCTAATGCCGTAGCGGGTAGCGACCAGATCTATGGGACCCACTCTTCTGGATCTTCCGGTCTTTGCTCCGTATTCGAAACCGACTTCCCTTAAGGCGTCGCCCTGCTCGTCGGTCCACTCGGCAACGAAGGGTCCTTCGCCTACACAGGATGAATATGCCTTAACTATTCCAAGGACCTTGTCTATCTTCATGGAAGGAACGCCTGACCCTATGGGAGCGTAAGCGGCAAGCGTATTTGATGATGTTGTGTAGGGATATATGCCCATATCGATATCTTTAAGAGCACCGAGCTGAGCTTCGAAAAGTATGTTTTTACCTTCCTTTGCGGCCTTTTCGAGCAAAGAGCCCGTATCGCAGATATACGGTTTGAGAAGCTCGCCGTAATGCTCGAAGTACTCCATCATCTCTTCATAGCTGACTTTTTCGCTTCCGTAAACGTTGCTTAAGATGAGGTTTTTCCATTCCACCAGATCCTTAACATGGGATGCCAGTCTTTCCGGATAGAAGAACTCTCCGGCCATGATGGTCTTTTTCTGATATTTATCGGAATAGAAAGGAGCTATGCCCTGCCTTGTAGATCCGTATTTTTTGCCTGCAAGCCTGTCTTCCTCGAGCCCGTCAAGCTCTCTGTGCCACGGAAGAAGCAGCGACGCTCTTTCGCTTATCCTCAGGTTATCGGGGGATATGTCCACGCCCTTGGACCTGACGTCCTCCATCTCGATCCAGAGGTTCTCCATGTCGACGGCCACTCCGTTCCCGAGTATGTTCATGACTCCTTCTCTGAGTATGCCCGACGGCAGCAGATGCAGGGCGAACTTGCCCTTTTCATTCACCACGGTATGTCCTGCATTGCCGCCGCCCTGATATCTTACTACGATGTCAAAAGATTCGGTGAAAAGATCTACCATGCGGCCTTTTCCCTCGTCGCCCCAGTTGATTCCAGCTATTACTAAATTAGACATTTTAAAGCTCCTTCTTTATTACCCGGCAGGGCCCTTTGCCCTGTTTTACAAAATAAAAAAAACAGCGACGTCAAACTATCGAGACGTCGTTGTCTTAACATAGTGAATATACTCTTTCAGAGCTTAAAAGTCAAACCATATCTTAGCTTAGGGACTGCAGGACTTTTTCCGCTGCGACTTTTCTTGTCATGCGCTCGTCCATGGCGAGTTTCTCTATGTATTTATGGGCTTCTTCTTCGCTCATGCCCTTCTTTTCTATGAGGGCCCATTTTGCCTTGTTCACAAGGCGTATCTCCGCCATTTTTTCATCGAGGCTCAACTGCTTTTTCTGCTCTCCCGACAGCCTTTCGACCTCGGAACAAAGGAGCCTTAGGCTCATGGAAAACTCGGATCCGCTTATCTGTCTCGGTATGCAGGATACGCCAAGAGAGACGACGTCAAAGTAGACTTCGTCGTAAAGGTCTCTTCCGACCATGAGCAGGATCGCACCTTTGCCCTTTCCTGCTATGTCGCACACGAATCTCTTCCCTTCGCTTTCGGAAGCGGGCCAGTTGACGATGATTATATCGTAGGATCTTTCCAGAAGATCTCTTCTGGCTTCGCTCAAAGCATGGATCTTTTTCACCGGATAGTATTCGTTATACGGCAGGTACTTGTCTATCTGCTCGGCAAATTTTCCTTTTCCGCACACCAGCAGAACACTGTAGCTGCGGTCTCTGAAAATCAAATGCTGTTTCCTCTTTTCAATGCCTAAGGTATGCGTTCAGAACGCACTCCGGCAGCGCCTCTTTTATGAAGCTGCTTGCCGCTGCAAGCTTTTTTGCTTCTTCCAGGCTTTCCGGCAGTCTTTCGAAGCGGTCCAGTTCCTTTTGTGATGCTTCGTCGAAATCCACGTCACATTTCTCCGGAAGTGTCAGACCGTGTTCCACACCGTAAAGCCCTGCTTCGATGAGAAGGCTCATGGCTATATACGGGTTGGACTGAGGATCTCCTGAGCGCAGTTCCGCTCTGTGGACCCCCTGCATGCTCCTGGGTATGCGTATGAGCTGGGAACGGTTCTCTTCGGACCAGGATATGTATCCCGGAGCTTTCATCTTTCCCAGCCTTTTATATGATTCCTCGCAGGGGTCAAGGAACAGAGTCATCTCTCTGATCTTTTCCAGTATTCCGGCGTTGACCATAGAAAGAAGCTCGTAGTCCTTTCTGTCGTTTATGGAGTAGTTTATATGGAGTCCGTTTCCGGGAGCGTCTTTAAGGGGTTTTGGTCCGAAATCTGCACATAGACCGTTTTTCGCCACAATGCTTTCAACAACAAATTTGAAAGTCACCGCGTTATCCGCTGCTGTAAGAGGATCCGAGTACTTGAACGCTATGCAGTTCTGGCCGGGCCCTGCTTCGTGGAAGGAGTATTCAGGCAGTATGCCCATCTCTTCCAGGGTGGTGCAGATTTCCCTTCTGACGTTTTCCCCTTTGTCAAGAGGCGCCGTATCCATATATCCGGCCGTATCGTAAGGGATGCCCGTATTCTCACCGTCTTCGCCGGCTTTGAATATATAGAATTCAGCTGCCGGTCCTATGTCGAAATGCAGGCCTTTCTTTTCCGCTTTTTCCACGGTCTCCTTCAGCAACCTGCGGCAGTCGGCTTCAAAGGGTCTGCCGTCGGAGTAGCTTATGTCACAGAACATCCTTTCAACCTTTCCGGACTCGGATCTCCAGGGGAGTCCGCAAAAAGTCGAGGGATCGGGGTGAAGGAAAAGATCAGCTTTTACGGTCATACCGAAGCTGCCTATGGCAGATGCATCGATGGGTATTCCGTACTCGAAGGCTCTCCTCAGCTCCGAAGGCATGATCGCAACGTTCCTTTGCACTCCGAACACGTCGCAGAAAGCAAGACGTATGAAACGTACGTCTTCCTCTTCCACATATTGCATCACTTCTTCTTTTGTGTATTTCATATCGTAAAAAGGCGCCGCATGCTTCTTTAAGACGCCCTCCTCCTTCCTGTATATAGGACATCGCTTATACATTTAATGGCAATATTTTACCACAACAAAGCCTATGGGGGGAAAAATATTGACAAGAGCCGGCAGAAAGAATATATTACCAATGTAAAAGTTGACCGTTTGGGCAATGGGGCCCGCGGCTCAGCTTTTTTTGTGTTTAAAGCAAAATATAGCCCGTGATCTTCGTCAGGGAGGGTAAAATCATGACCAAGTACATATTTGTTACGGGAGGCGTAGTATCAGGCCTCGGAAAAGGCATAACGGCAGCTTCCATAGGAAGGCTTCTCAAAGCCCGCGGCTACAAAGTCGCAGCGCAAAAACTGGATCCTTACATCAACGTGGATCCCGGTACCATGAGCCCCTATCAGCACGGAGAAGTGTACGTTACGGAAGACGGCGCCGAAACGGATCTTGACCTGGGTCATTATGAAAGATTCATCAACGAAGATCTGAACCGCTTTTCAAACCTCACCACGGGAAAGGTATACAGCAGCGTCATAGCAAAGGAAAGAAAAGGGGTTTACCTGGGAAAAACCGTACAGACCATACCCCACATCACCGATGAGATCAAGATATTCATATATCGTCTGGGAAAAGAGACTGATGCCGACGTTGTGATAACCGAGATAGGCGGCACCATAGGAGACATCTAGCGCCAGCCCAGATCGGAAGAGCACACGTCTGAACTCCAGT
>JAFZSM010000103.1 GCA_017619385.1 Bacillota bacterium | reverse complement strand
GTTATATATAATATGGATAATTTACCAAATATTCTTTATATCAAATTTCGGCAATTTTGTCCACAGATTCCGCAAGATAGTATATAATTTCTCTGATGAAAAAAACGAAGAAGCACAAGAAGTATAAGCTTAATACAAAGCAGTTTGGGAATTTTCTCCTGATGGTCGCAGCTGCCCTTCTTTTGGTGGCTGCTATTTGCGTGCTCACTATGCCCGTCCTCATAGAGCTCAATGGAGAAAAGGAAGTGACCCTTTGCTACGGTGAGGAGTACGTGGAAGAAGGGGCGTCCGTAAAGTGGAACCTTGGGAAAGTGAAAATAAAGGGAGACGTCGATACTTCTGCCATCGGAGTATATAAAGTAAGGTACAGTTTCCTTGGGGAGAGGCTCACTAGGACTGTCAGAGTCGTGGACGGCATAAGGCCGGAGATAAAGCTCGAAGGCCCGGTCACCCAGTACTATTCCGTGGGAGACGAATACTATGAATACGGCTACAGCGCCTATGATGAAATAGACGGAGACGTGACGGAGCTTGTGCAGGTCGACCTTTCAGAGCTTGATATGAGCAAGGAGGGCCGCTGCCACGTCAGCTATATAGCCACTGACAAGTCGGGAAACGCAGTGCGCGAAAGAAGGGAAATAATAGTTGCCGAATACGGTCCTCTTCAGCAAAGTCTCTGGGATTTTTCTCTCCACCCCTACTTTGACGACGTCATTTGCAAAGAAGTGCCCTTCGATCAGGATAAATACGACAAACTCTGGACATTCGGGGATTCTTTCATAGGCAACCTCCAGTACTACGGCGGCTATTCCTGGTACAGGACCATTTATTACGCATCTCTGAGTACGGACAATTACAGGTCGATAGCCGTCAGATACCCGGACGGTTTCGAGTATTTCGAAACCATAATGGCAGCGGTCAAGCCGGAGACCCTTCTGGTCCTTCTCAACAGCGACTGGACAGGGCAGTGGTCCGTGGAATATCTTGCGCAAAGCTGCGACAAAGCGTATGCGTTCCTTTCTGAAAACTACCCTGATACAAGGATTATCATCTGTTCCCTCACTCCCGTGGACAGCTATTTCAACCAGGGCGGTTACGGCAGGAACTACGATATAGACAAGATGAACGTCCATATGTGCATGCTGTGCAGAAAATACGGCTTTAAGTTCATGAACGTGGCGGAGGTCCTGAGAAACCCCAATACGGGAGGGTGCTATGATGAATATATATCAGACGACCACATACATCTTTCCGTTGCAGGATTCAGGCTCATGAGGGAGTATATAGAAAGCCATCTGGACTGGTAAAAGGACACTCACGGATCATTATCATCAATATGTATTTCACCGGGCAGTCTTGAGAAACAGACTGCTTTCTTGTATAATATAATGTACTGATTTTGGGAGAGAGATCATGGCAAAAAAGAAAAAGCTGAACAAAAAGAAGTTTATAAGGTTCCTTCTTTGTACGGCTCTGCTGATCGTAGCGGCAGTGGTCGTATTTACTCCTGTTCTCATAAAGATGAACGGAGAAAAAAGAGTTGAGATAGCATACGGTGAAAACTATGAGGATGCGGGAGCAAAGCTCTTCTTCGGCGGAGAGCCAAAGGTAAGTTCCGATCTTGACACGTCAAAACCCGGCAAGTACAAGATCACCTACAAGTTCCTCCTTGCCCACAGGACCCGCACCGTGGTGGTGGTGGACAACGTTCCCCCTGTTATTACGCTCAACGGAAACGAGAATATGTACATCTCCACGAAGAACGGTTTTGAAGATCCGGGCTGCGTTGCCATAGATGAGATAGACGGCGATATCACGTCGAGAGTCGAAGTCTCCAGCGACGTCAACGCTTCAGTGGCGGGAGTCTATCACGTGAGCTATGTTGTGACCGATTCCGCAGGCAATGCCGTAAGAGAGAGGCGCACGGTCAACGTGGTCGAAGGCGGCGCCATGGAGATGGGAGTATTGGACTTTGACCTCAACCTCTTTTACCCCGACGTCATCTGCAAAGACGTTGGATACAATGAAGAGAAATTCTACGATCTGGTGCTCTTCGGAGATTCGTTCATAGAAAAGCTAGGAGAGATCGGATTGGTAGCATACAGGCATCTTTGGTCGAGACCTTCTCTTTCCACAGAGGACTTCTACACAAGGCCCATATATGTATTCGGTTATCTGGACGAGGAGACCACCTTCTGGGATGCCATGGACGAGCATCATCCGGAGAACATACTGGTGCTTCTAAACAGCGACTGGACCAGCCGCTGGACTCCGGAGTTCTTGAACGAGAGCTGCGACAGGGCATATGCGAAGATGAAAGAAAGGTATCCTGATACCAACTTCATCATCTGCTCCATCATGCCTGTTGAGTACTGGTACGACAGGCCGGAATACGTGGAAGAAGTCGGATACAATAGAGACGACCGCATAAACAAGATGAACGTGTATATGTGCGAGCTTTGCAGGAAATACGGCTTCAAGTTCATGAATGCAGCTGAGGCAGTCAAAGATCCTGCCACCGGCGCTTGCATACAGGAATATATATATGAACCTGACGGCATACACCTTTCCGACGAGGGCTGCCAGGTCATGCTGGACTATATCATTTCACATTTAGACTACTAGAGTTCAAAAGGAGACTTTAAAATATGAAAAAAGTACTATCACTGTTAATGATCTTCGCCATGCTGCTGTCATTTGCAGCCTGTGGAGGCGGCGAAAAGAAAGAGGAGACGGCTGCCTTTGATGCAAAGAAAGCAGCGGAAGCACTTCTCAGTTCAGACGAGTTCAAGGGCTGTGCTCTTGAAGATCCCGAGCAGATAGAATTCGAATTCGATATCACCCTCGAGGATACTAAGGAGTTCTATTGCACAAGGGCCAACGGACTGTCCGCCAACATGTTCATCATTGCCGTTGCAAAAGAAGGCAAGGAAAGCCTCATGTTCGGTGAGATGGAAAAGATCGTGAGCACCTATGCATCTTCATGGGTAGATTCAACCTATCCGGAAAGATTGGCTGAAGCCCCAAAGGTCAAGGCCCGTTATGAAAGCAAAAAAGACGGAGTGTACATCTGCATCATATCGGCAGATAACGATGCAATGGTCAAACTCATAGGAAAATAAGGTAAATGGTCTTTTCAAGCATTCCGTTTCTTTTCTATTTTTTAGTGCTGTTTCTGGCACTTTACTATGTCGTGCCTTTCAAGCTGAAGAACTACGTGCTTCTTGTCTTCAGCTTGCTTTTTTATGCCTGGGGGGAGCCCATCTATGTATTTCTGATGATGTTCTCAGCAGGCGTGGACTGGCTCGACGGATTGATGCTTGAAAAACACCCAAAAGCAAAGAAGCTCTATCTGACTATAGCCATAGTCATCAACCTTGGGCTTTTATGCTTCTTCAAATATGCCAATTTCCTTATGGGAGCGGTGAGCAGCGTCTTTAAGATAGCCGTTCCCGCAGTGAACGTCACCCTTCCCATAGGTATATCCTTCTACACCTTCCAGAGCATGAGCTATTCCCTCGACGTATACAGAGGGAACGCTAAGGTGGAGCATAACTACTTCTACTATCTGATGTACGTGTCCATGTTCCCTCAGCTCATCGCAGGCCCCATAGTCCGCTATCAGACCATAGCCGACGAAGTCAGAAACAGGCAGATCACGAAGGAAAATTTCGTGAACGGAGTTTCCCGTTTCCTTCTCGGCCTTTTCAAAAAGGTCCTCCTGGCCAACGCCCTGGGAGAGCTCTTTACCTTAGTCTCGGCTGAAAGTAATGTCCCGGCGGCTACGGCGTGGCTGGGACTCATAGGTTTTGCGCTTCAGATATATTTCGATTTTTCGGGCTACAGCGATATGGCCATAGGCCTTGGGCTCATGATGGGCTTCCACTTCCTCGAGAACTTCGACCATCCGTATATCTCAAGGAGCGTCACGGAGTTTTGGAGAAGGTGGCATATGTCTCTTTCCACCTGGTTCAGAGATTACGTATACATACCCCTTGGTGGCAACAGGGTCAGCGTGGGAAGGCACATATTCAACCTCATGGTGGTATGGCTTCTTACGGGATTCTGGCACGGAGCGGCGTATAACTTCATACTCTGGGGCATTTATTACGGCGTTTTGCTCATACTCGAAAAGTATGTTTACGGCAGTGCTCTTGAAAAAGCGCCGACCCTTGTAAAACACATATATACGATATTCGCCTTCATGATAGGCTGGAGCCTCTTCGCCTTCGACGATATGGGGGCATTCGGGAAGTTCTTTGTCTCCCTGTTCGGGGCAAACGGCTTTGCGGACGCTAAGACCTTTTTCTACTTCAGAAGCTATATCATCTCCATACTGATCGGCGTAGTATGCTCTACGCCACTGATTGGTGACTTCCTCAAGAAGGAGCATAAACCGGCGGTGGAACTGCTCATATCCTTAGTGACAGCGGTGCTGTTCATCATGGCGGTAGCCGCCCTGGTCACGGACAGCTACAATCCGTTCCTCTATTTCAGGTTTTAGAATAATTAAGAGCATCATCGGATCCGTTTTTTGGGCCGTCTGCGGTAGCCGGCACTTAGCGATTGGCAAGCCGTAAGGCGCAGACAGAGCTTAGTACCGCTGCGTTAAGCCGCAGCATAGGCGCGAGCCGTGGCCGCAAAAAACGTGGTCTGATGAGGGTCTTAAATAAATACGATATGCATAAAAAGATAAACGCCATTTTAATACCGGTAATAATGATAGCTCTTCTGGGAGCCTTTGTTTTGCTGCCGCCTAAGGACTTTTCCGAAAGGGAGAACCGCTACCTTGCGCCTGCTCCCAAGCTTAGCATAGGCACCGTAACGGACGGCTCTTTCATGGAGGACATAGCTGATTATGTCAGCGATCACTTCCCTTTCAGAGACTTCTGGATAGGGGTGAATACGAGGGTGGGCCTTATGAGAGGAAAGACTCTGATAAACGGAGTATATTTCGCAGATGACGATTACCTCATAGAAAAATATGAGCCCTCCGGTAATATGAAGAAGATCGCGACGGTCGTGAACAATTTTGCAGACAAGGTAGATGCAAAGGTCACATTTATGGCTGTGCCCACCTCTGTGGTCATAAACAGGGACAGGCTTCCGGCGGGAACGGAGGGCGATGCCGATGCCCAGCTTGAGGAGCTTAAAGAACTTTATGATGCGCTTGACTGCTATACGATAGAGCTTACAGAGCTTCTTACGAAGAGAAACAACTCAGGTCAGGTGTTTTACCGCCTGGACCATCACTGGACCAATACCGGAGCCCTTGCAGCATACGGCGAGTACTATAAGCTGATGAGATCTTTGGGAGATCCCGTTTCTGCCGTTGAAAAGCGCTATAAGCATCAGGAGTGGGCTGCGACGATTTCTCCCGGCCTTCTTTCCGACACGCGGGATATGTTCTATTCCCATACATATAAAGAGGTCTCGGATACTTTCCGCGGGACTCTCTTCAACAAGGTGGGAGAGTGCGGCCTCGGTTGCGATACCATTACGAGCCTGTATCTGGGTCCTATGTTCCTTGAAATGATATCCTGCAGGACAGAAGACGGTACGCAGGTTCCTCTCTTTGATGATAGCAAACTGGAAACTGCGGACCAGTATGCCTACTTCCTTTCGGGCAATCATCCTTTCCTGACCATAAGCTATGAAGGCGCTGTCGAAACGATATATATAAGCAAAGATACGGGTCCCGGACCGCTGGAGATGCAAGAAGCTATCCTTCCCGATATACTCATTGTCAAGGACAGCTTTGCCAACTGCATGATACCTCTCATGCTGGGAGATTATGCCAGCATCACGGTCCTCGATCCAAGGTACTACGGCGATTCCATATCGTCTTACGTTAATGAGAACGGCATAGATGAGGTGCTCTTCGTCTACAATATGAACACCCTCGGAACGGATCTGGGCATCAGAAGGATAAAATGACAGAAATCAAAAATAATGAGCTTCGAGCATTTAAAGAGTGCCGAAGCTCTTTTTTCGTGCTAAAATGAGATACTACGATATTAATTATCATCGAAGGAGGATAACATGGCATATTTAGTATCAGCAAAAGAGATGCTGCAGAAGGCTGAGGCCGGACATTATGCAGTAGGACATTTCAATCTCAACAACATGGAGAGTATCGTCGCTTTCCTTGAGGCTGCTCAGGAAACACACTCTCCTATTATTTTGGGCGTATCCGGCGGATCGGCCAAGTACATGGGCGGTTACCGCACCATAGCGGAAACGGTACTCGGATTCATGAACTACAAGAACATAAACGTACCTGTGGCACTCCACGTAGACCACGGCAGTTATGAGGACGCACTCAACGCTATAGAGAACGGCTTTTCCTCAGTCATGTTCGACGGATCGGCTTACAGCATCGAAGACAACCTTGTAAAGACCAAGGAAGTCGTTAAGAGAGCTCATGCAAAGGGCATTTCCGTTGAGGCGGAAGTCGGCGCCATAGGCGGCGAAGAAGACGGTATCATAGCTATGGGCGAGTGCGCTGACCCTCAGGAATGCAAAAAGATCGCAGACCTCGGGATAGATTTCCTTGCAGCGGGCATCGGCAACATCCACGGCAAATATCCTGCAAACTGGGCAGGACTTAACTTCGACGTCCTCGATGCCATCAAAAAGCAGACGGGAGATCTGCCTCTCGTTCTTCACGGCGGTTCAGGTATACCCGAAGATCAGATCAAAAAAGCAATATCCTTAGGCGTCTCCAAGATCAACGTCAATACCGAATGCCAGGTAGCGTTCTCCGAAGCGGTCAAGAAATACTATGCTGAGCACAAAGACGAAGAGAGCAAGGGATACACACAAAGAGAGATCTTCAAGACAGGCATAGCCGAGATGAAGAGAGTATGCATCGAAAAGATGACCATGTTCGGAAGCCTCGGAAAAGCATAGATCGAAAGGAATATATATGACAGTCAGCGAACTTAAAGAAAAAGCGCGCCAGATCCGCCTTGAGACTATAGAGATGGTCGCAAAGGCAACAAGCGGACACCCGGGTGGATCTTTATCCGCAACGGATCTTCTGGTAGCCCTTTACTACTCGAAAATGAGACTTTTTGACGATCCCCACGACGAGAGAAGAGACCGTTTCGTTCTTTCGAAGGGTCACGCCAATCCCCCTCTTTATGCCATACTTGCCGATAAGGGTTATGTGGATAAAGACGAGCTTAACTATTTGAGAAGGCTCCATCATCCGTTCCAGGGACATCCGGAAAGCAACAAGTGCCCGGGTATAGACTGTTCCACGGGATCATTAGGACAGGGCATTTCCGTTGCTACAGGCATGGCCCTTGGCTTTAAGCTTAAAAAAGCGGACAATCAGGTCTACGCCATGGTAGGCGACGGAGAACTGGACGAGGGTCTTTGCTGGGAAGCATTCATGGCAGCAGCCAACTACAAGCTTGACAACCTTACAGTCATAGTTGACCGCAACATGCTCCAGCTTGACGGAAACACGGAAGACGTCATGGCTCACGGAGACCTCAAGGCCAAATTCGAAGCCTTCGGATTTGCAACGGATGTCATAAACGGCCACGACTTTGAGGAGATACTGCCGGCTCTTGACAAAAAGGCCGAAGGAAAGCCCCACTGCATCATAGCCATGACCGTAAAGGGCAAGGGCGTATCCTACATGGAGAATAACGTGGAGTGGCACGGATCCGTACCTAAGGGTGAACAGCTCGAAACGGCGCTCAAGGAACTGGGAGGTAAGTAATATGGCAGACGTAGTAAAGAAAGCGACACGCCACGGATACAGCGAAGGGCTCGTAGAACTGGCAGCAAAGCATGAAGATATCATCTGCCTCGACGCAGACCTCGGTCATGCGACGGGCTCCCTCGTGTTCAGAGAGGCATATCCGGACAGATATATAGAGACAGGCATAGCGGAGCAGGACCTCATAGGTATGGCAGCAGGACTTGCAAGGACGGGATTCGTTCCCTTTGCAAACTCCTTTGCAGTGTTCACAGCCGGCAGAGCCTTTGAGATCATAAGAAACGCCGTCTGCTATTCAAACGTCAACGTAAAGATAGTCGGTTCTCACAGCGGTATCACACCTGCGGGCGACGGCGGCACACACCAGTGCATAGAAGATATAGCGGCAATGAGATCTCTTCCCAACATGACCGTGCTTTCGCCCTGCGACTTCAACCAGGCAAAGCTCATGGCAGAAGTGATGTACGAGCATCAGGGACCTTGCTACATGAGGACATCAAGAGAACCCATGCCCATCTTCACCAGTCTTGAAGACAAGATAGAGCTTGGAAAAGCCCAGGTGCTCCGTGACGGAAAGGATGTATGCATAGTTGCAACGGGCGTCATGACTTGCCTTGCGAAAGAAGCTGCAGAGCAGCTGGCAGCAGAGGGCATAGACGCAGCTCTTCTCAACATCCACACCATCAAACCTCTCGACATGGATTCTATCAAAGCGTATACGAAGAAGTGCGGAGGTAGAGTCCTGGTCTGCGAGGAAGCCAATATGTACGGAGGCCTCGGAGAAGCAGTAGCATACGGACTCGTGAATGAGGACGGCATAAGCTTCGATCACGTAGCGGTCATGGACAGATTCGGTCAGTCGGGTCTTTCCGGAGAACTGCTCGAGGAATACGGTATCACGGCAGCAAATATCAAAGAGCATGCCGAGAAACTGGTAAAAAGATAATGGACATAGTCGGAGTAGGATACAATTGCATAGACAGGCTGTGCACCGTTGAGGAGTACCCTCCTGAAGACAGCAGTACCCACATCACATCCATAAACATACAGGGCGGCGGCGCAACAGCCACCGCCCTTGTCTGTGCAAGCAGGCTCGGGAAGAAGACCTGCCTCGTAGGCAATGTGGGGAAGGACGGAGTCTCAGATGAGATCATCGGGCTCCTTGAAGAGGACGGCGTCGACTGTTCGAAGCTCATAAGAAGAAACGATGGGTTCGGTCTTCAATCTTTTGTTATGGTCAATCCTGCAAACGGTTCCAGGACAAAGTTTCCTCAAAGGGATACCAATCCGGATATCGAATGGACCGGGGAATTGAAGAAAGCGATCAAAGACGCTAAGATACTGCATCTCGACGGTACTAACCACGCCAATGCCATGGAAGCGGCGAAGACAGCGAAGGAATGGGGCACCCTTGTCTCTTTGGACGGAGCGTCCCTTAAGGAACCCAACGAAATCAATCTGGAGCTGGCAAGGCTTGCGGACATACTCATCATGAACTGGAGATATCCGGTCAGAGTGACGGGTATAAAGGACTATGACGAAGCCCTTCTTGAGATAGCTTCCTGGGGCACTGCGAGGATAGTCATAGGGACCATAGGAAGCAAGGGCTGCAAGGCGGTCATAGACGGACATATAGAGTACTTCCCGGCGTACCCCGTTGACGTGGTCGACACCACGGGAGCTGGAGACGTGTTCCACGGAGCCTTCCTTGCAGGATATCTCGACGGCATGGAGCTTCGGGAAAACATACGCTTTGCGTCGGCGGTAGCCGCCCTCAAGTGTACCAAAGTAGGCGGCAGAGCCGGGATACCTAAGAAAAAAGAAGCTCTCGAGTTCATGGAGAGAATGGACAGGGAGATGTTCAGACACTGAAATTTGTATAATGGTTGTATATTTGTGCAGGTATGATATAATCAACCTGCTTTAAATAGGTAATATGTGCTGCAGCACCATTGC
>JAFZSM010000102.1 GCA_017619385.1 Bacillota bacterium | reverse complement strand
TCACCCTTTAATATATGCTCATTGACACCTTTCAGGACCTCGAGCTTTCCGTCGGGATTATCAAAACTTTTCTTAAGGTCTACAGTCTTAATCACTTTCCTTAAGCCTCCTTTCGAATTTGCCAAGGAAGAAAGTAAGGATCTTCGTCAGCACGTAATATATGATAGCGACGATGAACAGACATTCAAAGGTCAGGTAAGTAAGTCCCCTGACTACCGCATAGGATGTCATCACGTCTCCTATAAAGAAGGTAGAAGCAAGGGACGTATCCTTGATGATGGTGATGAACTCGTTGCCAAGAGCCGGCAGTATGTTCTTTAAAGCCTGCGGCAGTATGACGGTCTTCATGGCCTGGCCGTAGGTAAGACCGAGGCTCCTTGCAGCGTCCATCTGGCCTATATCCACAGCCTGTATGCCGGACCTGAAAGCTTCAGAAAGATAGCAGCCGCTGTTTATGGCAAAGGCCACTGAAACGGCCACAAATTCCGACACTTCAAAGGGCAGCAGCTTGGGCACGAGGAAATATCCCACATATACCTGAAGCAGCATAGGAGTGCCCCTTATGACGTCCACTACGGCAGCAGCGATCCCGCTTAAGACTTTAAGCTTGGACATCCTGCATACGCATATGATGAGCCCTATTATGGCTCCGAAAAATACCGTGATGGCAGCAAGGGCCACCGTATAGCTGATGCCTGTTATAAAAAAGACCTTCCAGTAGGTCTTCATCAGCATCCAAACTTTTGCAAAACTCAAAACTTTTCTCCCTTATCCCAGTGCTGCAGGCCCCGCAAAGGCGGAGCCTGCAAAAAATGGGCAAAATATATATTCGAAAGATCCTTTTTTTCTTCTATTTATCCAGTACTTCTACGACATTTCCGTTCTCATCGTAGACTACGTCATGGGCTGTATCGGTTCCCGCAAGGACCTTGGCCGCTGTATACCACTTGGGATAGTATCCTGCATCGAGAGCCTTGGCCAGTGCCTTGTTGATGAGCTCGAGAAGAGCGTTGTTTTCCTTGTTGATGAGTACAACGTTGTTGCTCTGCTCCTCATCTACTTCGAAATCGAATCCGGAGAAAGCTACATTGTCGTTGTTGACCATTATGGATTCGCCGTTGCCGTGGGCTACTGCAAGTGCGTCGATCTTTCCTTCCACCAAAGCTATGACTGCGGTCCCGAGATCTGTGAACTGCTTGACTTCAACGTCTGAAGGGAGCTGTGATGTGACCAGATTGTACTGAAGGGAAGCTGCCTGGGCTCCTATGGTAAGTCCCGCAAAGTCTTCAGCCTTCGTGAACTGTCCCTCTTTCTCCTTTACCACGATTATGGACTGTTGGGTCTCATTGGCGTCCTCTTCATCCTCCGCATAATAGAAATCTGAAAGGTTGAAGTTTTCTTTTCTCTCATCAGTCACCGAGAATCCGGAGATGGAGCAGTCCACTGATTTTGACTGTACGGCTGCCTGACATGCTCCGAAATCCATGGGTTTGATGACCAGTTCAAGACCGAGCTCGTCGGCAAGGAATTTTGCCAGGGATACATCGAATCCCACATACTGGTCCTGACCTGACTTTGAGATGTCAACGAACTCCATAGGTGCGAAGTCCGGTGATATGGCTACTGTGAATTTTCCTGCTGATACGGGAACGAACTCGTCGCCCGATGCTTGCTTTCCGCAGGCCGCAAAGGCAAATACCATTGCCGCTGCAAGTACTACGCATAAGATCTTCTTCATTGTTTTGTATCTCCTGTTCTGTTCTCTTAAATGCGGGATTTGTATAATGTGAATAAATATACCCGCAAACTGTTCATACATTAAAAATATACGCATATATTACTACTAAAAATGCATAAGTCAAGCACTTTTTTCATATTTTTGCGTATATTTTTAAAATATTTTTTATTTTATGCGTATTTCAATGCATATTTTTATATTTTATGCATTTTTGAAGATCTCTTCCACCGCTATCCTGGTCTTTGCGACCACGTCTCCCTTCTTAGGGAAGCAGTAGTAGAGACATTCTTTATTGCCTATACAGATGATATCGCCTATCTCGTACCAGTAATAATCGGAGTAGCAGCTGTAGCAGGCTTTGGGTCCCTGCTCGTAATGGAGTTTGCCTTCGCAGCCGTCGAGGACGAAGCCATTTGCGTCGTGATGCAGGTGTCCGTCTCCAACCATATATATGGCCTTGAAGTCCACCATGAGCCCTATCTCAACGTCCGTATCCAGAAAATACTCTCCCGACTTTATCTCCTCAAGGACGCACTTTCTCTCCCATGCATACCAGTCAGGGATATGCGGAAATTCTGTCTCGCCTTCTTTTGCGCAGAGCCTTCCATGCTCATCCATCTCATACTCTTTGCCGCAGGCCTTGCAGCGAAGGATGGTTCCTTTGCCTTCCATCTGGCCTTCCGTCCCGCAGTGAGCGCAGCGGAAGAGTATCCTGTTGAGTCCGTCGGCTCTGAAGGGCTCATCGATGACCACCTTGTTTTCTTCCTGCCACTTGAAATAATCAAGATCAAAGGCCTCGTCGAGCTTTGCGTCCAACTCTTCTACACTCATAGCCTTTATCTCTTTCGGTGTAAGGAGACATTCCATGGTGGCGGAGACTTTTACGTTCCTTTTCTGCAGATTGTTGTAAAGAGGATCCCTTGCAAAGGAACCGTAGGTGGTGATCATGACCACGGGCACTTTCAGCCTCTTTAAAAGGACTCCGAGGTGCCTTGGAAGAGGAGTGGTCGTACCATCAAAGGAATAACTCGCTTCGGGGTACATGAGCACGCTGGTCTTGTTCACTTTAAGCGCGTGAGATATATCGGCAATAAGCGATACATCGGTTACGAACTTCTGAGTGGGTATGCAGCCAAGGCGCCTCATGAGGCCCTCCTTGCCCACGAAACCGTCCGAAGTGCAGATGATGCTGTAAATCTTCGGATACATTATCTTTGAAACTATCTCAAGGTCCAGGAAACTTGAATGGTTCATCAATATGAGCCAGGGACCTTCCCCGGCTCTTTCCATGTTCTTCTTTTCGTAAGTAAAGCCCACCTGCTTAAGGTCGCCGTTTCCTGCAATGCGCATGACCGCTCCCAAAAGTTTTGACGGCTTGCAGGGCTTCTTATGCTCAGGCCTGGGAAGCGCCATCACCTCATCGTAAGATAAAGACTTTGTTTTGATCTTCATAATATACTCCGTAAAGAAAAAAAGAATGCACTCCGGCTGACCAGGTCTTTGCCCCCACACTTGCCTTTACCGGTATTTTACCGAGGACTTACTTCTAAACTATGCCATGCTCACGGCTACTTTTCCTTCACCGCTTACGTGGATCCCTTTGCCCATAGCTGGCTTGGATTTTCAACCTCAGACCCAAAGAGTGCTATTTGATTATATTAAATACCGGTATTTTAATCAATCGAAAACCTCCGCCTTATGGAAAGCGGAGGTCTTGCATATCTACTTTTTCTTTGCTTTCATCTCAAGCTGCTTTAATTTGAGCCTGGTATTGTAGAAATCCTTCGTGGAACATCCGGCTCTGCCGCCGCCTGCACAGGCACAGGCACAGGCGCAGGCGCAGGACGCACATGCGCAGGCACAGGATGAATGGGCACAGCTGCTGCCGCCGCCACCGCCGCCTCTTGGACGTGAACTGCTGCTGCTCGAATGGGATCTTGAGCTGCTCGATGAACTGACCGGTACGTGGATGACGTTGACCCTGACGTAGGTGTTGGGATCGGATCCATAGTGGTACTCGCCGTTCTTCTTGTACTTAAGGGCCGCCTTATCTTCGTCTTTTACTTTCTCTTCCTCGATGATCTCCTCGCTCTTTACAAGGCTCCTGCCGCAGTATTCGCAGGAAGTCTGCCCTTCTTTTCTCTGTGCTCCGCATCCCGGGCAGTTGGGATAGTATTCGATCTTGGTCCTTGTGACCTTGGTTTTTGTCTCCTCAGCTGCAAATCCGGAAGCCTTCTCATAGATCTTTCTGAAGGCGCTGATGATGGTGCCGAATATAGCGAGGAAGAAGAACAGGCCGAAGAAGCCCATGAAGATATCGAATCCGTCTCCTCCGCCGTTATTGTTTCCACCGCCGTAAGGATCGTTATATGACTTGCTCTCATCGAACATGTATGCATCGTTGGGATAGCTTACTTTAAGTTCGAATCTCTCTCCGGGCTTAAGGCTTGTCTTCCACACGTTGAAGCCGTCTTCTATATATCCTCCGCCGGACCAGCTGGAAAGATTGTCGCTCTTCCAATATATGACCAGGTTGTCCACGGCGATCTCATCGAACCATCCGGGGACGAAGTAGTAAAGGGTATACCCTTCTTCCAGAGCGTTCATCTCATACATGTAGTCCTGGACCACCATGAACTCGAAGCTTACGATATCTCCTGCATAATACTTGTCATAGAACTTTATATTCAGACAGCCGTTGCTGCTGTCATAGCTCATGCTTTTTATATTGTCTGTCAAAGCATCGTAGCTTATGTATCTGTTGTTGGGTATGCCTACATTCACATCTTCGAGAGGCCAGGTCCCGTTGTTGTCCACCAGTACCTTCCAGTCGATGTGATATCCAAGGTTCACGGTTCCGTCGTCGTTGACGTCGGCAACTATGACGTAGTTGATGATCTCATCTGTAGGGGTCGCCGCAAAGACAAGGCTTGCGGAGGCCATTGCCATGAGAAGGCAAAGAAGAAGTGCTGATATCCTCCTGATGCTACTCTTCATTTTCGCTTCCTCCTTCCCCTTGATCTGCATAATGTCTCAAGGGACAGAGTCCCTCCATTTTCGCAGAATACTCTCTGTGCTTTCTGCAAGTTTCGCTCTCCCAGATATCCTCCCATTTGTCTGTGAGCATATCCCCAAGGACATCGTCTGAGAGCCAGCTCTGGCAGGGAACTACCTTTCCTCCCGGGGTAACTGCCATGTTGGAAAGACAGGCTCCGCAAGTGGGCGTGCTGATACCCAGCTCTTCAAAGAAGTCGTTTTCTATCCAGCCGGGAGAAGTGAAGTTGATCTCCATGCCATTGGCATAGCAATAGTCCACAGCATCTTTTAAGGTCTTCATCAGGTCGTACTTATTAAGCTGCAGGTTCTCTGACTCCTCCGTCAGAGCATTGCCCGTTGTGATGAGCCCTGAGCAGGTGACGTATATGACTCCCAGTTCATGGAGGAATTCAAGGGTCTTGACATAGTCCCTGTTGAGGGTGCACAGCGGGGTGTTGATGCTCACGGAAAGACCTATCTCAAGAGCGTTCTTTATACCGTTTACGGTATTGTCGAACTGAGGCACTCCTACGAGCTTGTTATGGACCTCGATATCCGATGAATAGAAGGTTATCTGAAGGCTGTCAAGCTCCGCGTTTTTAAGCCCCATACAATACTCTTTCGTGAGTTTGGCTCCGTTGGTGTTGAGCCTTGATATGAACCATCTGGCGTGGGAGATGAGTTCGAAAAGATCATCTCTCATAGTGGGCTCTCCGCCGGTGAAGGTCACCTGGGGAACTCCTGCTTCTCTTAACTTGTCCAGTATAGTTTTCCACTCTTCAGTGGAGAGTTCCGGCTCTTCGGCATGGATCTGACCCGCCGCGTAGCAGTGTATGCATTTCTGGTTGCAATGCCAGAGGCCGTCCTTTGTCATGGCGCTGACCATGACGTCCATCCTGTGGGGAGCTCTCATATGAGGAGCATAATCTCCCAGGTTCATATATCCTATTTCCTGATCCGGAGCATCGCCTCTTGCGATCTGAGTAAAGCTCTTCATCATCAGGAACACGTCTTCCTTGATCTTTTTTCTGCTAAGGAAAGGATATACCTTCTTTACTTCATTGCAGGTCTCTTCAAGGATGTTGTCCACGTCGTCATCGCTCAGCGCTTTGCCGTCGTACCTGTTGACCTGCTTGATGAACTCCGAAAGGACCACCGCCCATGCAACGTTCACCGGGATTATATCCTGGCCGTTTATGATGGCTACGCTGGGCTGCACTTCACCTTCCTCTTCTTTGGGAGGAATGAGATGTATCCTGACAGCTCCCGGTCCTTCGGGATTCAAAGTCGTATGCATGACTTCATCGAAGTTCTTTTGCATATACCTTTTTATCTTTGCCTGTCCCATAATATTTCCCTTTCATATACGTATATACAGGGGATGGAAAATGTTCCCCGCGCACAACTTGTTCCTAATAATATACAATATCATCTGCAGTACTTTTCTGCAAGTTTCCTGTACTTTTCGGCAAGCTCTTCGGTAAGGCTTTCGGGATCTGCCTTCCACTGCCAGTTGCCTTCCGCGATGCCCGGTATATTCATTCTGGCCGAAGAGTCAAGTCCCAGCATATCCTGAAGAGTCACGATGACCCAGCCGGCTTCTGAACCATAGAGCTTTTCTATGGTCTCGTCCGAAGATCTTCTCGCTTCCTCTGTGTCCATGCCCTGCTCCATATACCAGCCCACAAGGGTGTCGCTGTCGTGGGTGCCGGGATAGTAGATGCGGTGGCGCCTCTCGGCGGGCGTCTGCTTTTCCATGGTCTCCCGGTCTGTCTGATAAACGTTCATGCCCGGGAATCCCGTGTACTTTATGAGGTTATACACCTGCGCGTCCAGGAAACCCAGATCCTCCGCAATGATGGGAAGAGGAGACCCGTCTTTGCTCAAAGCGTTCTTTATGCTTCTGAACATATCTATGCCGGGGCCTGGCATCCAGTATCCGTTTTTTGGAGAACCGCCGTTGGGTATGGAATAGTATGCGGCAAAGCCTCTGAAATGGTCTATCCTGACGTAGTCAAAGTACTCCAGTGCCCTGCTTATCCTCCTTATCCACCACTCGTATCCCGTGGACTTTATGTAGTCCCAGTCATAGAGGGGATTGCCCCAATCCTGTCCGTCGGGGCTGAAGTAGTCGGGCGGGCAGCCTGCGTGCCTTCCGGACTGGAAGGCAAGAGGATCTCTTTTTACGTCTTCCCCTTCGGGAGCCACGTAGATGGGAAGATCTCCTATGAGTTTTACTCCTTTGCTGTTTGCATACTTTTTAAGCTCCGCCAGCTCCTCGAAGGTGCCGAGCTTTTCATCTATTCCGAAGACATCGGGGGACATATACGGTGAATCTCCCATGCCCACAGGGTTTATGGGCAGCATCTGCCAATACTTGAAACCTGCAGAGGCTATGAAGTCCACAAAGTCCTTTGCTCCCTGTCCCAGTTTTCCGCCGGGGATCGACGTGATGTGACAGAGTATGCCTGCGCCTCTTTCCAGTTTGAGGGCATTGGGCTTTTCATCCATCAGGAGTATATAGTTTGCTGAAAGCCCTTCTATCTCGCCTCTAACTGTTCCGCTCTCACAAGAAAGTTCTTTTGAGGAGATGAGTTCGAGGGCGTAATTCCCTCCGAACCCGTATTCAAAGGACTGACTGTTGTCGTTTCTGTTGATGAGGACCAGCAGCCTCTCGTCCCCTTCCAAAAGGAAGGCGAATATTTCGTCTCCGAAGTCCAAGGGGATCATCTTTCCCTTTGCCATGACAGGATGATCTTTGTAGATCTGTCCCAGGAGCCTGTACCAGTCGATCAGTTCATTATTCTCCCTGCTCCAGGGGTATGCGCCTCTGTTCTCGGGATCCTTCCCGCCGTACATTTCGGCTTCATCTCCGTAGTAGATGCAGGGGACTCCCGGCGCTGCATATTGAAGAGCAAGGCCGTACCTAAGCCTTCTTAAGGCGTACCAGGAATGCTCCCTGTCTCCCAGAAGAGTCAGGGCCCTTTCCCTGTCGTGACTGTCGATGAGATTGAAAGATGCCTTAAGGTTTGAATCGGGATAGTTCTCTACCAAACTCATAAGCCTTCTCATGGCATCTTTTGCAGAGCATCTGAACATGGCAAAGTCAAGAAATAGCTCCCTGAAGGGATAGTTCATGACTCCGTCCAGTTCCGAACCGAAGAAATACTCTCTATGCTCATCGTGGCTGAACTTGTTCGAAGCGTCCTCCCAGACCTCTCCTATGATGACAGATTCGGGATCTTCTGCTTTTACCGCAGCCCTTATCTCACTTACGAAATCGTCGGGCAGCTCGTCAACGACGTCGAGCCTCCAGCCCGATATGCCTCTTCTTATCCAATATCTGACCACTCCGTTTTCGCCGCAGATGAAATCCCTGTACTCGCGGTTCTGGTCATCATATTCGGGAAGGTCCAAAACTCCCCACCAATACTCTCCCGAGTACCATTCCGGATGCTCCGTCACATATCTGCTGTCTCTTCCGCTGTGGTTGAACACTCCGTCGAGGATGACTCTGATGCCGTACTTTTTGGCAGATGCTATGAAACTGTCGAAATCTTCGTCGCTTCCGAAGCGCTCATCTATTACGAAGTAGTCATAGGTGTCGTAGCGGTGATTGGTCCTTGCCTTGAATATGGGATTGAAATATATGCAGGTGATCCCCAGCGACTTAAGATAAGGAAGTTTTTCCTCTACGCCTTTCAGAGTGCCTCCGTAGAATTTCCATTTGATACTGCCGTCTTCTCCTCTGTCGTAAAAGGGCAGTTCGTACCAGTCTTCCGGATATTCGGTCTTTTCGAATTTTTCATTGGCGAAACGGTCAGGGAAGATCTGATACACCACGGCGTTTTTGTACCACTCGGGCACATCGCTGTCCTCATATACGGTTATCTGATAAGGCGCCGGGTCTTCCACGTAGATCATTCCCTCGCCTCCCAGGCGGTCTTCTTTGCTTCCGTAATAGTAGGTGCTGCCGTCCTCAAGGCTCAAAACGAAATAGTAAAGGACAAGGCAGGGATCATCCGGCACCTTCAGCACTGCTCGGAAATAGCCTCCCTCTGTTCTTTCCATGGGAATGACAGTCTCCATGCCTTTGCTGCTTGCGGCTTTTAAAGAGACCCCACTGCACTCCGTAGGAGCAAATATCATCATACTGACTTCTGTCCCCGGGTGTACTGCGCCAAAGGGTCTTTTGTATTTTTCTTTTTGCGAATCGAAATAAAAATCCATTTTTTATACCAGATTCCTGTACAGTTCTCTGTAGTCTTTTGCTGAGGCTTTCCAGGAGAAGTCGGCGGACGCTGCATTCTCCATGAGATGTCTCCACGCATCTTTATCATCGAACCAGAGACTGAGAGCTTCATCGACTGCTCCTAAAAGTTCATGGGCATTGAAATTGGCAAAGGAAAAGCCCGTGCCTTCGCCTGTGAACTTGTTGTAGGGGATGACGCTGTCTTTAAGACCGCCCGTTTCCCTCACTATGGGAAGGGTGGCATATCTCATGGACATCATCTGTGAAAGGCCGCAGGGTTCAAAGCGGGAAGGCATGAGAAACGCGTCGGAAGCCGCATAGATCCTGTGAGACAGAGGCTCATCGAATTTGGGGAGGAAGCATATCTTGTCCGGGTGATTAGCAGCATAATAGCTGAATGCTTCTTCATACTTGGCATCTCCCACTCCCAGTATGACGAGCTGCATATTCCTCTCGCAGATGTGGGGGAGTATGTAAGTGACAAGGTCGAGGCCCTTTTGCTCCGTGAGGCGGGATATGAGTGAGAACATAGGGATGCTCTCATCAACCTTAAGACCCGTCTCCTTTTGAAGGGCCAATTTGTTTTCTTTCTTTTTATCAAGGCTCTTTAGATCATAATTGCACACAAGAGCCTTGTCCTTGGCAGGATCATAAAATTTGGTATCTATACCGTTGAGTATGCCTGAAAGGATATCCCTTCTCTTCCTCAGTATGAAGTCAAGTCCTTCTCCGTAGTACCAGCTGCATATTTCCTCCGCGTAGCCGGGGCTCACGGTTGTGATGCGGTCTGAATAGCACAAAGCTCCCAGCATATAGTTCACCGTGTGGTCGTCAGAGAGAAGCTGCCAGGCCGCAGGTGTTCCCCAAAGGCCCAGCATGTCCCCCAGAAGCACCGATGAGAACATGCCCTGGAACTTAATGTTATGTATGGTGAATATGGTCTTTATGTTTTTGGTCTTGTCTGCATCTCTGTAAAACTCCCTTAAAAATACGGGAGCAAGAGCAGTATGCCAGTCGTTGCAATGAAGTATGTCCGGTTCAAAGTCCATATACAGTATGGATTCGCACACTGCTTTTGAGAAGAATGCGAAACGCTCTCCGTCGTCGAATTCCCCGTAGAGCTGATCTCTTTTGAAATAGTACTCGTTGTCCAGGAAATAGTATGTGACTTTACCTATCTTGAGTTTGAAGAGGCCGCAGTACTGGTTCCTCCAGCCGAGAGGTACGTAGAAATGGCACATGTACTCCATCTTGTCCACGTATTTTTTTGGAAGAGCTGAATATTTGGGGATTATGACACGCATCTCGTAATTTGCCGTATCAACGTAAGAGGGAAGAGATCCGGCAACGTCCGCCAGGCCTCCCGTCTTGATGAAGGGCGTGCATTCCGATGCTGCAAAGAGTATGTTTATCTTTTTCATGTCTTATCTATAAGTATGGGCTATAACTTGGAATCTTTCTCCACCACCAAAGGAAGAGCTTCGCTGCCCTTGATGATGACGTCGCTGCTGACTGTAACGTACTTATCGAGTATGGCGTTCTCGATATGGGCGTTCTTTCCTATGACGCATCTTTGCATGATGATGGAGTTTTTGACCACGGCGCCTTCTTCGATGACTACGTTTCTTGCGACTATGGAGCTGTCCACTTCACCCTTGACTATGCAGCCCGATGAAATGATGGAGTCGCAGACCTGGGCGCTCTCTCTGTAGAGAGCCGGAGGCGCATCCTGGACCTTGGTCTTAAGGCCTGTCAGAAGTTCACTTCTGATCTCGGGCTTGAGCAGATCCATATTGACTCTCACGTAGTCCTTGAGATCGTCGACTATGCCGACATAACCGTCGTACTCGAATTCACCCATGGGTACTGTTTTGGACTCGATCTTGAGTATCTCCGTAAGATCCATGCCGTCGCTGTCTTTGTATGCCGAAAGAAGGGAGATGAGATAGTCCTTGTCAATGATGAAACAATCGAGGAATCTGTGTCCTTCCTTGGTATACAGGAAGGTGGCTTTGCTTACGCTGGCTGCGTGGGCGCGGCAGAAAGCGTCGTAGTTGATCCTCATGACCTTTGACGCATCGCAAAGGAGCACGTAGTCTGCGCTGCTCCTGTCTATGAGCCTTCTGTTTCTGATGAGCTCCTTAAGTACGAAGCGGCAGCTGTTTTCCCTGTCGCCGTAGACGGTGCCCGGCATTACGAAAAGGCCTCCTCTTCTCTTTGCAAGACCCCAGGGGTGTCCGTTCCCCACGTGATCCATGATGGATCTGTAATAAAACGGCGTGATCAGACCCACAGTGGTTATCTCACTGCTGACGAGATTTGTCAGCGGGAAGTCAAGAAGTCTGTACCTTCCTCCGAAAGGAAGTGAAGCTGCAGGCCTTTGAGAGGTCAGATCGCCGAAGTCATCGCTTGAATAGTTTGCAGATATTATTCCTAATACACCGTACATTTTCCTTGCCTCCTATCCTATGACCTTGATGTCATCATCGCTGCCGAAAACTGTCGTGCCGCCGGTCACCGTGTAGTTCTCATCCACTATGACCTTCCTTAAATGGGCTCCGCTTTGGATGCGCACCCCGGGAAGGACCACCGAATCTTCCACAACGGCGCCTTCCTCGACTACGGACCCCAGCCCTATGATGGAATGGATGACCGTGCCTTCTATTTCCGATCCGTTGCATATGAGGCTGTTCCTCACGTCTCCCTTTGCTCCTATGAACTGGGGAGGATATATGTTGGAGTTTGAATACACCTTGATCTTCTCGTCGAAGATATTGAATTCGGGGTCTTCTGCAAGAAGATCCATATTTGCGTCGTAATAGCTCTTTATGGTTCCGATATCTCTCCAGTAACCGGAGAATCTGTAGCAGAATACCCTCTTTCCCTCAGCAAGGAGCTTTGGAATGATATTCTTTCCGAAATCCTTCTCGGAATCCTTGTCGTCGTGATCCTCGAGGAGGGACTTTCTCAAAACGTCTGTGGAGAATATATAGATACCCATGGATGCCAGATTGCTTTCCGGTTCCTTTGGCTTTTCGGCAAACTTGGTCACTCTGCCCTCTTGGTCCACCGACATGATGCCGAAGCGGCCGGCCTCATCCCAGGGTACTTCCATTACGGAGATCGTAAGATCCGCATCGTTTGCTATATGCTCACCGAGCATCTTGCTGTAATCCATGGTGTAGAGGTGGTCTCCCGAAAGGATGACCACATACTCGGGATCGTGAGCGTCTATGAAATCCAGATTGTGATATATAGCGTCTGCCGTGCCCTCATACCAGGATCCCCCGGTCTGAGTGGCGTAGGGAGGAAGGACGTGAACACCTCCGTTCTGTACGTCAAGATCCCACGCTTCGCCTGTTCCCAAATACTCGTTGAGTATGAGGGGCCGGTATTGTACCAATACGCCCACCGTGTCTATATCGGAGTTGGCGCAGTTCGAAAGGGATGAATCGATTATCCTGTACTTCCCTCCGAAGGATACAGCCGGTTTTGCATTTTTCTGGGTCAGAAGTCCCAGTCTGCTTCCCTGTCCGCCGGCAAGGAGCATTGCTATACACTTTTTTCTTTCCATCAGAGTCCCCAGACCTCCTTTGCATATTCTTTGATGGTCCTGTCGCTGGAGAAGAAGCCGCTGCCTGCGATATTGGCAAGGGCCATCTGCTGCCAGTGCTTTTTATCTTCGTAACTCTGCATCAGTTCTTCCCAGGCCTTGAAATATGACGGGAAATCCCTGAGTACATAGTACTGATCGTTGGCATTGATGAAATAGTCATATATCATCCAAAAGCTCTGTCCACAGTCGTCGAAGGTCCCGTCGACTAGCTGGCTGAGCATGAGTTTAAGTTCGGGGTCATCATTGGCTTCCCTGAGGGCGTTGTATTCTCCGCCTCTTGCCAGGTTTGAGATCTCCTCGGCAGTCATGCCGAAGACCTTTGCGTTCTCAT
Source organism: Bacillota bacterium (assembly GCA_017619385.1). Taxonomy (GTDB): domain Bacteria; phylum Bacillota; class Clostridia; order Peptostreptococcales; family Anaerovoracaceae; genus RUG13409. The sequence continues at coordinate 6,264 of JAFZSM010000102.1, read as the reverse complement.
ATCCGCAGCGCTCGAATATCTCTATGTTCGCGCCGTCCATGGTCCCGAGAGTCACGGCTCCGTTCATCATGAACTTCATATTGCCGGTGCCTGATGCCTCTTTTCCTGCCGTGGATATCTGCTCTGATATATCAGATGCGGGATAGATGAACTGGGCGTTGGAAAGAGAGAAATTCTCTATGAAGACGACCTTCATCTTCTTTGACACTATGGGATCCGAATTGACCTTGTCCGCAATGGCGCAAATGAACTTTATGATCTCCTTAGCGAGGTCATATCCGGGAGCTGCCTTTCCTCCCACGATGAAGGTGACGCAGGGCATCTCGTAATTGGGATTGATCTTTATGCGGTTGTAAAGGTTGAGGATCTTAAGAGCCGAAAGAAGCTGCCTCTTGTAGGCGTGTATCCTCTTGACGTGGACGTCGAATACGGAATCCACATCCACCTTGATCTCCTGCTTGTCGGCTATGAACTTTGCAAGCCTTTCCTTGTTGACCTTCTTTGCTTCATAGAGCTTTTCGAGGAACGCATCGTCCTCCCCAAAGGCCTTGAGCTTTTCAAGCTCATCCAGGTCAGTCTTCCACCCTTCCCCTATGTACTCGGTGATGAGTCTGGAAAGCACGGGGTTTGCCTGCATGAGGAATCTTCTCGGGGATACTCCGTTGGTCTTGTTGTTGAATTTCCAGGGCTGAAGTGCATAAAACTCCTTGAACACGTCGTCCTTTAATATCTCGCTGTGTATGGCCGACACTCCGTTCACGCTGTGGCTGCCTATGATGGACAGGTTGGCCATCTTGGCCTCGCCTCCCCAAAGGACTGCAGTCTGTCTCTGGATCTCTCTGAAGTTTTCGTTCTGAGGTATGGCCGCTCTCCAGCGGTTGTCTATCTCCTCGATGATCATGTAGATACGGGGGAGGAGCTTTTGTATGAGGTTCTGAGGCCACTTTTCAAGTGCTTCGGGAAGCACCGTATGGTTGGTGAATCCAACGGTCCTGGTGGTGATGTCCCAGGCTTCGTCCCACTCGAGGCCTTCCTCATCCATGAGCCTTCTCATGAGCTCGGGGATGATGAGAGCCGGATGGGTATCGTTGGTCTGTATGGCTATGTGGTCGGGGAAATTGTGCCACTCTTCCCCTGCGAAACGCTTTTTGTAAGTCCTGAATATGGACTCAAGACCTGCGCATACGAGGAAATATTCCTGCTTGAGCCTCAAGATCTTGCCCGCTTCCGTATTGTCATTGGGGTAGAGTATGGAAGTGAGGGCAATGGCCTCGCTTTGCTTTCTCATGGCGGCAGCGTAGTCTCCGCGGTTGAAAGCTTCAAGGTCCAGTTCCGTATTGACGGGCATGGATCTGTACAGGTGGAGGGCGTTGCAGTCTTTCCCGCCGTATCCCAATATGGGAACAAGATAGGGAACGGCAAGTATGCTCTCGTAATCTCTGTGTGTGAACTTGAGCTTACCGTCTTCGAAATATCTGTCTATGACGCCTCCGAACTTGACCTCGATGGCATCATTGGGCACAGGGGACTCCCATGGGTAGCCGTTTTTGAGCCACGCATCCGGTTCTTCGATCTGATATCCGCTTTCTATCCTCTGCCTGAAAAGACCGAATTCATAGCGAAGTCCCATTCCCACTCCGCCTATGCCAAGGGCTGCCATGGAATCGAGGAAACAGGCCGCAAGTCTTCCGAGGCCTCCGTTCCCAAGACCCGGATCTATGTCAAGAGTAAGAAGCTCATCAAGGCAAATGCCCATCTCACAAAGAGCCTCTCTCACATCTTCCAGTATTCCGAGATTGAGCAGGTAATTCTCAAGGAGCGGTCCGATGAGGAACTCCATAGAGAAGTAATACACTTTCTTGGACTTATCATCTATATGCCTTTTGGTGGTTTCGACCTTTGCCTCGGAGCTGATGCCTGCAACATATTTGGTAAGGGCGTCCATGGCTTCCTGGGCCGTGCACTCTTCGGGCTTCTTATCGCTGTCCAGCAGTATAATGCTCGCAAATGTTTCTTTGAATTCTTCCTTGTTAAACTCTCTCATAACTATCCTTTTCTATCTATATAAATTCTTCATTTATCCTTTGTATAGCTCAGCACCACTCCGGAAAGAGGCGCCAGTTTTATGGTCACGGATTGCTCCTGTCCGTGGCAGGCTATATCCTCCGACTTAAGAGGCACGTCGTTGACGGCTCCGCCGCCCCCGAATTCCAGCCTGTCGGAGCTGAAGCTCTCGATATATGTGCCGGCTTTTGGCACTCCGACTCTGTAGCCTTCGTAATATCCCGTTCCGAAGTTCAGGATCACAACGTCTTTGTGCTGACCGCTGCCGCAGGTCCTCGAATAAATATATACGGACTGCTCCGCGTTGTCTGCCTCTATCCACTGGAAGCCCTTCCAGTTCCGGTCGTTGCTGTACAGAGCCTTTTCCTTAAGATAGAAGTTGTTCAGGGCCTTTATATACTGAAGGTGCTTGCCGTGGGCTTCGTACTGCTCGGGAAGGAACCATTCAAGGCCTTCGTACTCCCTCCACTCTATGAACTGTCCGAACTCATATCCCATGAAGTTGAGCTTTGCTCCGGGGTGGGTCATCTGATAAAGAGCAAGGACCCTTAAGCCTGCGAATTTGTTGTAATAGTCTCCCGGCATCTTGCCTATGAGACTGGCCTTCCCGTGGACCACCTCGTCGTGTGACAAAGCGAGGATGAAGTTCTCGTTGAAGGTGTACATCATGGAGAAGGTTATGAGGCTGTGTTCGTATTTCCTGTAGAGGGTATCCGTACTGACGTACCTTAGGGTATCGTTCATCCAGCCCATGTCCCACTTGTAGTGGAAGCCCAGACCTCCGTCTTCCGGAGGATAGGTAACGAGTGGCCATGCCGTGCTCTCCTCTGCCACCGTGAACACTCCGGGGCAGTTTGATCCCACCATGGCGGAGAGCTCCTGGCAGAATGACACTGCATCAAGATCCCTTTCATCGCCGTAGATGTTGTATTTTTTCTTGCCCGGATCGTCCACACCGAAATTCAGGTAAAGCATAGAGGAAACTCCGTCTATACGTATGCCGTCGGCATGGTACTCCTTGATCCAGAACATGGCGTTGGAAAGGAGGAAAGACCTCACTTCCTTTTTGCCGTAATCGAATTTCATGGTGCCCCACTGGGGATGCTCTTCCTTTTCGTAAAGGTACTCCCCGTTGAACATGTAAAGGCCGTGGGCATCTTTGCAATAGTGGCCGGGCACCCAGTCGAATATGACTCCTATGCCTGCCTTGTGGGCCTTATTGATGAGGTACTTAAGATCCTGGGGAGTGCCGTACCTTGAAGTGGCGCTGTAAAATCCCGTGACCTGATATCCCCAGGAACCGTCGAAGGGATGCTCCATGAGAGGCAGAAGCTCTATGTGTGTGTATCCCATGTCCTTGACGTAGGGGATGAGCTCGTCGGCCAGCTGCCTGTAGTTATAGAAAAAGTCGCCGTTCTTTCTCCATGATCCTGCGTGGACCTCGTAGATGTTTTTGGGCTCCTTGAAGTGATCCGTCTTTTCTCTTTTGGCCGTCCAGCGCTGATCCGACCATTCAAAAGCCATATCCCAGACTACGGAAGCCGTCGCAGGACGAAGTTCCGACCAGAAGGCAAAGGGGTCGGCTTTGAAGAGTTTGTCTCCCGCCGCCGTCTCTATTATGTATTTGTATTTGTCTCCCTGCTTTGCTCCCGGAACGAACAATGACCACACTCCCGTGCTGCCTATGGGATAAAGTTCCCTGTTCCAGTCGTTCCAGTCGTTGAAATCGCCGTAAACATGGACGCTCTTTGCCCTCGGAGCCCACACAGTGAATCTAGCTCCCGGTGTCCCGCCGCTTTCGGCAAGGTGAGCGCCGAATACGTCGGCTGCATTGTAGTATTTTCCCTCATTGAAGAGATAAAGCAGAGCCTCTTCGGGCTGTCTGTCTTCAGGATACATGCCTTGTTCCTCTCTTGTATACAGTCGTCAAAACCGGGAGCCCTTCTTACAGAACTCCCGGCTAATACCTATCTGCCGGTAAGGTCCAGCTGACCTACCCAATACCATTCTCCGTCCTGGCGGATGAAGAATATTCTGTTGTTGTATGAAACTGTGACGTCTCCCACTCCGGAAACGGAAACGATCTCATCGAAACTCACGTCCGCAGAGCAGAAATCGTCGTTATACATAACGTAATTGTCGACCTTCTCGTTGATGAACTCTATGTTCCAGTGGTCGCTGACGAAAGTGATGTCTATGGAATTTGCCCAATCCCAAGCCTGGTCTTCAAGCTTGGATCCCGGCATTATCTTGCAGCCTTCCTTGACTTCGTAATATCCGTGGTAATAGCCGCCTACGTCGTCTGTCATGAATCTGGCCCACAACTTGTACATGTAGAGGAAATCCCCAACTTGTTTCACGGCTGCTGCCTGGGTATCGTCAGTGCCGTAATCGGCAGCCGCATAGTAGATATTGCCTTCGGGCGTAACGTCGAGATTCAGCTTTACCTCTTCTCCCACGTTGTTAAGCACCTTGATCTTGGGATCGTAGTGGAGGGTGAAGTCCATTTTGGCCCCTGTGGGCACTGCGCTGTATCCGCTGATATAGGAGAAGTCCTCAATGGGGCTCTCGGAGGCTGAGGATATATCCACATCCGCGCCGTCGAACTGCAGCGTAAAGTCCTTTGGCAGCACTACGCTGAAGGATATGGTGCCGTCTTCCGACAGTTTGAAGCTTGGCTTTGAAGTCTCCGGATTTCTGATAAAAGCGTATTTCAGCTTGTATGAGGATACGTTGAATATGCCCAGCATCCTCTTTTCACCGCTCTTTTCTATGGCTACGGTGACGAAGGGTTCGTCGTTGGCCTGGACGTCATAGACGAACACGTCGCCTTCCGAGTAACTGAGATTCTTGGATGCCGTAAGAGTGGAATACGCATCAGTGTTGTAGAATTCGTTGCTCCTTGCCTTGGGATCTCCGTAGTCTTCGGCTGCAAAGCAGTTCTCGGACAGATAATCTCCCAGGGCTTTGTCTCCTTTGCCGGCATGCTTGAGCAGGGCTAATACGTAGTTGTCCGGCTGGCTCTTTTCATAGTCCACCATGACGCTTCTGACATGGAAGAACAGAAGCACCAGGCAGGCGAGTATCACGAAAAGATATGTAAAATAGAACTTTCCGAAAAGGTTCTTTTTCTTTCTCTTTTTTGCCATTGTCTCTTCCCTCCTTTACTTCAGTACCACGAAAGCCGTGGGAAGACGCCATGTACCGTTGGTGGCCCACAAGGTGACGCTGTCCATGAGCATATCTCCGTCATAGTACATGCATGAGGAGCTGCCGCCGTCGAGGTTTGCAGCGTTCACCGCGCCGTATTTGAGCATGATGCTTATGAGGTCCGAAGCAGTCGCGCCGAGGTGCCCTGCTTTACCTCTCCCGTCGGTGACCAGAAGGAGTATGGCTCCGTCCTCTCTTTGTCCTATGACCGTACGGGGATTGGCTCCTGAGCCTGCTCCGTGGAGCTCTCTTGCTTCGCCGTTGATGACCAGTGGAACGAAGTGGTTGTTTGAGTCGCTGGCTTCGTCCTGGAAGGCTACTGCGTCTCTTATCTCATGCTCTCTTACATAGTCTTCGAACTGGGTCGGAGTCCAGCCTTCTATGTCCACTATCCTGAGTATGTTCTTCTTGTCTATGCCTATCATGTATATGCCGTAGAAGGGATAACCGGACGGGTCGTTGTACTGGATGATCCCCCTTGATACGCATACTCCGTAGGGGCTTCCGCCCTTATTAAGGTCCGCCGCGTAAATGCCGCCGTTGACACCTGCGATGGCTCCGGATTTGAGAACCAGGTCGTCGAGGTTCATGCCGTATTCGCCCCAATACCCGTTGTACGTGGAACCAACCACCACTTTGGACGGATCCTTGACTATCATGAGGGTGGCGTAGTAGTTGCTGCCGTTTATCCCGATCACCTCTATGCCGTTCTCGTCGAAGTTGCCCTCTACCTCAGTATCGGTATTGATGAGATCCTGGTCGATATTCGTGTCTATATCTCCCATGGAGGTCTTGGCCACTATCTCGTTGATCTGGTTCTGAGTGAGGAAAATATGGGCAAGGAATTTGAGATTGCCCGACTCGAGCACCGTCGTAACGAAGGTATCCCTCGCCGCAATGGACGGTCCCTTCACTATGGTAGCCACGATGACTGTAAGCGCAAGGACTATGGCGAGTATGGTGGTAAGAAGCACCAGAACTACTCTGCCT
>JAFZSM010000101.1 GCA_017619385.1 Bacillota bacterium | reverse complement strand
GTCTTTGCTGTGTCGCCTTGCAGATAGTGTTTATGACTTCTATGTCCGAACCCTCAACTTCTTTAGCAGCTTCAGCGCACTTTTCGAAGGTCTCTGCGATCAACGTCGTCTGCGATACGATTGTTATGCCTTCACCTCTATGCGCCTCAACAAAAGCCTTTGCATCTTTGGGGCGCTCCACTGCCGCACGCTCACCTTCCGTGCTTCCCAGTATGCCGATTATCTCGGGATGACCTTTGTCTCCGATCACAAGAAGAGCCCTGCCTCCCGCAGAGACTTCCTTTGCTATTTTGTGCACTCTGCCCACAAGGGGGCAAGTTGCGTCTATTATGCTTATACCTTTTGCTGCAGCCTTTTTATATGTCTCGTCAGGCTCGCCGTGAGCCCTGATCAGAAGCCGGCATCCCTCAGGGGCATCGTCGACGCTGTCGATGGTGATAAGACCCTTTTCCTTAAGCTCATCGGTGACGTCGCGATTGTGTATTAGAGAGCCGAGACAATATAGACTGACGCCGTCAGCATTGGCTTTTTCTATTTCTTCATAGGCAGCATTCACTGCATTTTTAACGCCGAAGCAGAATCCTGCGTGTTCGGCAAGTATTACCTCTCTCATCTTTTCTTCCTTTGTTTTTTTAATTATTATATCACAACGATCTTCAATATTTGCCAAAAGAAAACTGATCTCCGGGCGACAGCACATCGTGCCTCTTCCGAAGATCAGCATAGTTATTTCGACCTATGAATATTATTCATTTTTCGATGGATCTTTTACGGCGTTCATAATCGATGTATGCAACGAGCATCGCAAGGGAAATGACCATCATTATACAATACATAACTCCTCCGCCTGTACCCGGGGAATACTCCTCAGGATCTTCCAGTTGTTTGTTGACCATACACAGTGCGCCTGTATTGATCCCCTCAGGGCTGATGTTCCCATCGTAATCCACCTTCCCCACTATTGCTTCGCCGTTTTCTCCTATCAACTCTCCTCCGGAATAATACCTTGAATCCTTGATAGTATAACCGGGAGAAGCCTTTGTTTCCCTAACCGTAAAGTATCCCACCGGCAATATGGCTTCTCCTCCCTCCGAGAGATAGAGATCATCGCTGCCTCCAACTAAATATTCCGGCGATAGCTGCGTTTTGTAAACGGTCTTTCCGTCCATTTCGCTTTCTTTTACCGTCACGACCCAGGTCCTTGCCGGAGTCATCTCTTCGAGATCTTCGGCAGTATATTCCTCATCGGGATCTGCATCGTAATATTTTATCGTGAACTCAGTTCCTTCAAGGGTGGGTATGTCTGAAGTGTCCGCTTCGGGATCATCGTAATACAGCGCATTTTCTTTGAATATAGTTATGGCTATAGGGTCGTTGACAGGATCTTCTACTGATTCCACCACAGCTGCATTTTCCCCTGTTCCATCCGGTGTTACCGCATATACATTTTCATCCAGAAGATATCCCTTCGGACTGTATATCTCTTTGATATAATAAGTCCTTCCGGCGCTGATACCGCTCAGGATGCTGCCTTTTCCGTTCTCATCAGTCCTTATCTCCCCTATCTTGGTGCTCTCATCGACCGATGCATTTTCCGTATCTCCCGATGTATACACACCGTAGACTGCTCCTTCCAGAGAGTAATTGTTGTTTCCGTCAGTTACAGGACAATTTGCAGAAACCTTGGAGATCATCACCTCGCCGGCCTCTGTCTTCACGTAGAATGAAGAACTCTTATTGACGCTGACCGTTCCGGTGTTGAAAACAAGGGTCTGGTTATATGAATAAGGATCGTCCTTAATGGCTCCGAAATCGTTTTGTCCTGCTGAGCCCCAGACCATGAAGGAATCTGAATCTATCACCGTTTCGAGACGGACTTCACTGGCGGCTTCCAAAGGAATGTCGCTGCTTACAGTCAAGGTATTCCCATCCCTTGTCAACCTGACATTGCTGCTGTCCGCACTCAGCGAATAGCCTTCCAATACGCCGTTGCTGTCTTCGAGGGTCAGGCTGTAGTTGCTTCCGTTCCACTTAAGAGTGTATGTGTTTGCCTCTCCTTCCCCGGCAAATGAAGGATAATGCAGGGCTTTCTTTACAGCCTTTTCCATGTCGCTGTAGTGTTCCATGAATTTGCCGTAGATCGGATTATATGTTCTGATCACTTCTTTGCAGGCTGAACAGCCTTCCTGCGGACCGAGATAATTAAAATCACTGTCTCTTTCGCCTACTATGAGTTCCCAGATAAGCACCTGGCTTGCCCAGATATGTCCGAATGCGTCTTTGCCGCTGCTTTCGTCTTCGAAATAGCTCTGTTTGAGATCTCCTTTGAACGAATATGCCAGCACATATCCGGTGAGTTCTATGAGCTCATCCTTGCTCAGCCCCGGTATCTCGTCTGCGACGGAATCAAAATATGACTCCTGTTTTGAATAATACGTGGCCTGGTCGGAAAACACCACGCCGGGGGCAAAGCAATAACCCACCTTCCCCCTGTAGGAGTAGGCAGTGAAACCGTACAAGGTCTCCGTTGCCGAACAATGCCACCCATTGGACAAAGTCAGATACGGGACAGACCAGTCTTTATCCCAGCCCCAGTAATATGAGACCATCGCCGGGTTATATACAGTCATATTCTGTTCTGTATAGTCGTATCCTGCGAATGCTGCTGCAGGAAAAATGCCTACAACAAGCGAGAGCAACGTAAGTAACGCTGTCGTTCTTATCATTTTCTTCATTTTTAACCCCTCTACCCTTTAGTTACGGATATTGTATTTCACCGCATTTTTTACAGCGGTATCTATAAATGACTTTGACCCAATGAGCTTCCTCATCGATGACAAAGATCTGACCATATACCGGATCGTGGTGGATATAAGAGACCACTACGCTCATCACAGTCCAGGATCCTTCATTTCCGTGGGCACTTATGATATGATCTGCTGCCTCTTCAGATGTCAGAAAGTATTCGCCGCATTTCTTGCAGACACATCTCTCCTCGTAAACAGCTTCGTCATATCCATCCTGAACTATCCCGTATTCGTAGTGTCCCGTCGCCTCCACCCATACGTCGTTGTATTCAATTTCCCATTTGTGGGCACATTCTTCGGTCTCGTGAAAACTGCATTCATGGGCATTGAGCGCATAGATATCAGGAAAAGGAAGATAGCACCCTTTGCATATGTAGAAGCCTCCTTCCATGAAGTAGTCATATTTGGGGACAGGCGGCTCATTGTTTCCGCTGCCGCCCGGATGGGATCCTCCTTGACCGCTGCCGCCGCTCGTACCGCCGCCTTCGCCCTGACCGCTTCCGCCGCTTGGGCTGCTTCCTCCGCCTTGGTCTTGGTTCTCATTCTCCCCGTCCTGATCCTTTGCTTCAGCCGGGGCCTCGGCATCATCTTCTTCCTGCTTATCCTCATCTGCCCGGGTCTCTTCCTCAGTCACTTCCCCATCGTCTTCGCAGACGACCGTATAACTGTCCCTGTGCTTGTCTTTTGCCGGGCAGACCCATATGAGAGCTGCAACAGAAATGAGCGCAAGCAGTATCATCAGAGTTTTAAATGCTTTTTTCATCACCTATATCCTCTATGGAACCACCCTTCCTTTTTTGAAGTAATCCGTCCACCCGGCGCCGCAAAGATGGCATTCCGTATATCCCATGGAGATCGCATCTGATTTATATACGGCCCTGTAGGCGGGATTCCTGTCCATCGTGGAGCAGCCCGCTATGTGGTAACGTTTTCCGCTCTTCGGAAATATGTATACAGTGACATCGTGGTTTCTTACCTCAGCCGACTCTCCGTAGAAAGGCCTGTAATAAAGCTGCCTGTCTATGCCCCTGGTCTTGGTTTTTCCTATAGCCACCATGAAGGGCACCTCTATATCTGCAAGACCTATGGCAGCAGAAGCTGCATTGGCTTCTTTCACCAGCTTCTTGTAAAGCGCGTCTTCTTCAGCTCCTTCATATATGAGCGAAAGCAGCATGGCTATACACAAAATGAATATGGGCAGAGCTATAGATGCATCTACGGTGAAACTGCCTTTACTTGTAGACAAAGTGCATCCAAACATCTCTTGTGCTTTTTGTGTACCTCAGGAGATCCGACAATGACCGCCTTGACAGGACCACGTTCATGTCGAATCCGTAAACGTAATCGGAAAAAGAAAATATCATCCTGTCGACCATCCTGATGTTGGTCTCCATAACGCCCATCATCCGCCGAAATTTCAGTTCCTCAGGAACGAAAATGAGCAGTATCCTCAAATAGTCTTTGTATTTGCCGAAACCCTCTGCGGAGCCTGTGATCGGAATATTAGCACCCATGAGAAGCTGCTCCACGTCCCTTTTTGCCTGCTCAAGAGCCTGGCTCACCTCTACGGCTGCATCGTCCACATGGCCCGGGATGACCGTTTCGATAAAGGTCCCTATCATGCTCACGTCCAAATCTTCTTTGTTGAGGGTAGCCATATTAATGGCAAACCTGAGCGCTACCAGTTTTTCTTTGACTGCTATGAGGTTTTCTTCATCGCTTGCCATCCCGCATATG
>JAFZSM010000100.1 GCA_017619385.1 Bacillota bacterium | reverse complement strand
GTATCTTACACCAGGCAGATCCTTTACACGACCGCCTCTGATAAGAACAACGCTGTGCTCCTGAAGGTTATGACCTTCGCCCGGGATATAAGCAGTTACTTCGAGACCGTTTGTTAAACGAACACGAGCTACTTTACGAAGTGCAGAATTCGGCTTTTTCGGTGTTACAGTCTTTACGGATGTGCATACACCGCGCTTCTGCGGGGAGTTCTGATCTGTGGCCACTCTTTTGAGTGAGTTCATTCCCTTGAGCAGTGCCGGAGAGTTGCTCTTGTACTCGGCTTGGGTCCTACCCTGTCTTACCAATTGGTTGATGGTTGGCATTCAATATTCTCCTTTCCTCTAAGATTTATTTATTCTGAAATTGCCATGTCAAAAAACGGCAATTCAAAAACAGCGCAACAGAGGCAATATATCATATTGCCCCTGTTTGTGTCAATAAATTTTTACTCTTCGTCAAAGTCGTCTAAGCCTTGAACTTCCTCGGCAAAAGCCTCTTCGGCGAGCTGCTGATCGAAGTCGTCCGGATCCATGGTGAATTCTTCTTCATCATATTCTTCGGGTTCATATTCTTCGGCTTCCATCAGTTCTTTGTATGTTTCCATGAACTCGGTGTTCGCGCCGTAGTCCACGTTGACGTTTCTGTAGAGCTTCATGCCTGTTCCTGCAGGGATGAGCTTTCCTATGATGACGTTCTCCTTGAGTCCGAGGAGCCTGTCTGTCTTGCCCTTTATGGCAGCATCGGTGAGGACCCTTGTGGTCTCCTGGAAGGATGCAGCTGAAAGGAAGGACGTGGTAGCAAGGCTTGCCTTGGTGATACCCAGGAGCAGTCTTTCGGACTCTGCGGGGATCTGGCCTTCTTCAAGAGCGGCATTGGCCCTCTGTAATTCGAAGAGGCTGTATTGGCCGCCGGGCAGAAGATCTGTATCGCCCGGGTCGTCTACCTTGTACTTGGAAAGCATCTGGCTGACGATTACTTCGATATGCTTATCGGAGATATCTACACCCTGCATCTTGTACACTCTTTGTACTTCCTTGAGCAAGTACTGATATACGCCGCCTACGCCCTTGATCCTCATGATATCGTGGGGATCCAAAGGTCCCTGGGTGATGCCTTCGCCTGCGAAGACTTCGGAACCTTCATTGACCTTGAGTCTTGCACCGTAAGGAACGACGTACTTTCTTTCGCTTTCGCCGCGGATGACTATCTCAGTCTTGTTGTCGGTCCTGGTGGAAATGGAAACTACTGTTCCGTCTTCCTCGCAGATCTCTGCAAGTCCCTTTGGCTTTCTTGCTTCGAAGAGCTCTTCAACTCTGGGAAGACCCTGGGTGATGTCTCCGGATGCGCCGCCTGCAACGCCTCCTGTATGGAAGGTTCTCATTGTGAGCTGAGTACCCGGCTCACCTATGGACTGAGCTGCTATGATACCGACTGCTTCGCCGATATTTACGTGTCTTCCTGTTGCGAGGTTCCTGCCGTAGCACTTGGCGCATACGCCTGTCTCGCATTTGCAGGTCATGACCGACCTGATGCTTACAGCTTCGACACCTGCATCTTCCACAGCCTGGGCCTGAGCATCACTGATCTCTTCGCCTGCTGCGACGATGACTTCGCCGGTCTGAGGATCGACTACGTCGATGAGAGCTGTACGTCCAACGATCCTGAGCTTTAAGGGCTCTATCATCTCCTTGCCTTCCACGAAGGCTCTTACCTCGATACCTTCGTTGGTGCCGCAGTCTTCATCGCGGATGATGACGTTGTGGGAAACGTCTACCAGTCTTCTTGTCAGATAACCGGAGTCAGCTGTACGCAGAGCCGTATCTGCAAGTCCCTTACGGGCGCCGTTGGATGAGAGGAAGTATTCCATTATGGAAAGTCCTTCTCTGAAGTTTGCGGTGATCGGGACCTCTATGGTCTTACCTGTAGCGTTGGCCATGAGTCCACGCATACCGCCGATCTGCTTTATCTGCTGCTTGGAACCACGAGCTCCGGAGTCTGCCATGATGAACAGGTTGTTGTCATGGGGCAGAGCATCCATCAAAGCGTCAGCAACGTCATCGGTAGCCTTGTGCCAGATCTGGAGGACTCTTTCGTATCTCTCGGAGTCGCTCATGAGTCCGCGTCTGTATGCGGCCTCGTATCTGTCGACCATGGCCTGGGCCTTGTCGATTATCTCCTGCTTGTTCTCAGGCATTACCATGTCGCTTACGGATATGGTCGTAGCTGCCTGTGTGGAATAGTGATAACCGGTGCTCTTGATGTGGTCGAGCACTTCGGCCGTCTCTGTATTGCCGTGCGCCTTGAAGCACTTGGCGATGATCTTTGTAAGGTCTCCCTTCTTTACGAGGAAGTCTATCTCAAGACCGTATTTATCTTTTTCTCTGTCTACGAATCCCAGATCCTGAGGGATACCTTCGTTGAAGATGAATCTTCCGACGGTGGATTCTACCAGCTGTCCCGGATCATTTTCATCAAGCTTCCTTAAGACCTTGACTCTTGCATGGGTGCCGACCTTTCCGGTCTGGTATGCCATCATCATCTCGGCGTCGTCGCAGAAGACCATATTGTCTCCCTTGCAAAGAGGATCTGCGCTTCTTTCCTCTTTTTCATCCGGACCGGGATGGGTCAGGTAGTAGGATCCGAGAATCATGTCCTGGGTAGGAGTATTGATAGGAGATCCGTCCTTGGGTGCCAGCAGGTTGTTGACCGAGAGCATGAGGAACCTGGCCTCTGCCTGGGCTTCCACTGACAGCGGAAGGTGAACAGCCATCTGGTCTCCGTCGAAGTCTGCGTTGTACGGAGTACATACCAGGGGATGCAGCTTGATAGCTTTTCCTTCTACGAGCACCGGCTCAAAGGCCTGGATACCGAGTCTGTGAAGCGTAGGAGCACGGTTGAGGAGGACCGGGTGATCCTTGATGATGTAGTCGAGGACATCCCATACTTCGGGACGTACCTTTTCCACCATCCTCTTTGCGCTCTTGATGTTATGAGCCTGTCCGTTCTTTACAAGTTCCTTCATGATGAAGGGCTTGAAGAGTTCCAGAGCCATCTTCTTGGGCAGTCCGCACTGATAGAACTTGAGTTCAGGTCCTACGACTATAACGGAACGTCCTGAGTAGTCGACACGCTTGCCGAGGAGGTTCTGACGGAATCTTCCCTGCTTACCTTTGAGCATATCGGAGAGGGACTTTAAGGGTCTTCCTCCCGGTCCCGTCACGGAGCGGCCTCTTCTGCCGTTATCGATGAGAGCGTCTACGGATTCCTGGAGCATCCTCTTCTCGTTTCTGACGATGATGTCAGGAGCATCGATCTCGAGGAGCCTCTTCAGTCTGTTGTTTCTGTTTATAACTCTTCTGTAAAGATCGTTGAGGTCGGACGTTGCGAATCTGCCGCCGTCCAGCTGTACCATGGGACGAAGATCCGGAGGAATGACCGGAACTACTTCCAGTACCATCCACTCGGGACGGTTGCCTGCTGTCCTTAAGGCCTCGATGACTTCGAGCCTTCTTACGATCTTGACTTTCTTTTGTCCCTGGCTTTCGCGCATCTGGGCTCTTAAATTTTCGGAGAGTTCGTCCAGGTCTATGGCCTTGAGAAGTTCTCTTACGGCTTCGCCGCCCATGCCTGCCTTGAAAGTGCTGCCGAACTCGTCTCTTTTTTCTCTGTACTGCTGCTCCGTGAGCACGTCCATGTACTTAAGATCCGTATCGCCGGGATCTGTTACTACGTAGTTTGCAAAGTACAGTATCTTTTCGAGAGTTCTCGGTGACATGTCAAGGACAAGACCTATCCTGCTGGGGATGCCTTTGAAGTACCAGATGTGAGATACGGGAGTTGCCAGGACTATATGTCCCATTCTCTCTCTTCTCACCTTTGCCTTGGTGATCTCGACTCCGCAGCGGTCGCATACTATGCCCTTGTAACGTATTCTCTTGTATTTACCGCAGTGGCATTCCCAGTCCTTGGTGGGTCCGAAAATGCGCTCGCAGAAAAGACCGTCTCTTTCCGGCTTAAGTGTACGGTAGTTGATGGTCTCAGGCTTTGTGACTTCGCCGTGTGACCATGACAGTATTTTTTCTGTGGATGCAAGTCCGATCTGCAGTGATTCAAAATTGGTCAGTTCCATATTATTCGTCACCTCCCGGGAAATCCTCTTCTTCTTCGCCCGCGTTTATATCGTAGAGCGGATCTGTGTATGAATCGAGTTCTTCACCTTCTGAAGAGACCATGCCGTAGCCTGCCGCCGCGAAATCATCCTCGAAGAAATCTCCTCTTCTGTCTTCGAATTCGATGGCGTTGAAGCTTGTGGCTCCGTCAAGTTCTGACGTATCTTTGAGCTCGATCTCCTGATCGTTTTCATCAAGGACTCTCACGTCGAGAGCAAGTGACTGCATCTCCTTGATGAGTACCTTGAAGGATTCGGGAATACCCGGTTCAGGGATGTTTTCATCCTTGACTATGGCTTCGTAGGTCTTGACTCTTCCGATGACGTCATCGGACTTTACGGTCAGGATCTCCTGAAGCGTGTATGCTGCACCGTAAGCTTCCAGTGCCCATACTTCCATTTCTCCGAAACGCTGTCCGCCGAACTGGGCCTTGCCGCCTAAGGGCTGCTGGGTGACCAGTGAATACGGGCCCGTGGATCTGGCGTGGATCTTGTCGTCTACCAGATGGTGGAGTTTGAGCATGTACATATATCCTACGGTTATAGGTTTATCGAAGTAATCTCCTGTGCGTCCGTCGCGGAGCATGAGCTTTCCGGATTCGGGAAGTCCCGTCTCCGTAAGGAGCTCTCTGATATCCGCTTCCTTGGCTCCGTCGAATACAGGGGTGGATACATACCAGCCCTTGCGGGATGCTGCAAGTCCGAGGTGGACTTCCAGGACCTGCCCTATGTTCATACGGGAAGGAACGCCCAAGGGGTTGAGCATTACCTGAAGCGGAGTACCGTCTTCGAGGAAAGGCATATCTTCGATGGGGTTGACTCTGGAGATAACACCCTTGTTTCCGTGGCGTCCTGCCATCTTGTCGCCGACCTGGATCTTTCTCTTGGTCGCAACGTAGACTCTTACGAGCTTGTTGACTCCCGGAGGAAGTTCATCGCCGTTTTCTCTGGTGAAGACCTTGATATCGACTACGATACCTGTCTCGCCGTGAGGAACGCGCAGGGACGTGTCGCGGACTTCTCTGGCTTTTTCTCCGAAGATGGCTCTTAAAAGCCTTTCTTCAGGAGTGAGCTCTGTCTCTCCCTTGGGAGTGACCTTTCCGACGAGTATATCGGTAGAATCGACTTCGGCGCCTATTCTGATGATACCTTCTTCGTCCAGATCCTTGAGAGCATCTTCGCTGACGTTGGGTATATCTCTTGTTATCTCTTCCGGTCCGAGTTTGGTGTCTATTGACTCGGATTCGTACTCTTCGATATGAACGGACGTGAGCACGTCGTCCATGATGAGTCTTTCGTTGAGGATGATAGCGTCCTCATAGTTGTAGCCTTCCCATGTCATGAATCCTATGAGAAGGTTCTTGCCCAGGGATATCTCGCCCATATCGGTGCAGGGTCCGTCAGCGATGACTTCGCCCTTCTCGATCTTTTCGCCATGGGCTACGATGGGCTTTTGGTTCATGCAGGTGCCCTGGTTGGAGCGCTTGAACTTGAGGAGCTTGTACTCGTCTTTGGTGCCGTCTTCGGTCCTGATGACTATCCTTGTGGCGTCGACGAATTCGACTACTCCGGCGTTCTTTGCAAGCACGCATACACCTGAGTCTCTTGCCGCATCATACTCGACTCCCGTTCCTACGAAAGGAGCCTCGGAAACGAGGAGAGGCACTGCCTGACGCTGCATGTTGGAACCCATGAGAGCACGGTTTGCGTCGTCGTTTTCAAGGAAGGGGATCATAGCAGTGGCTATGGATACTACCTGCCTCGGAGAAACGTCCATATAGTCGACGGCCTCTCTTGGATAGAGGTCGATCTCGCCCAGCTCTCCTCTTGCGAGGACTTTCTGGTTGACGAATCTTCCCTCTTCATCCAAAGGCTCGTTGGCCTGAGCGATGATGAGGTGTTCCTCTTCATCGGCTACAAGGTAATCGATGTCCTTTGTGACTATGCCGTCCGGTTTGATGACTCTTCTGTAAGGAGTTTCGATAAAACCGTACTTGTTGATCACCCCGTATGTTGTAAGGGATCCGATAAGTCCGATGTTCGGACCTTCAGGAGTCTCAATGGGGCACATACGTCCGTAATGGGAGTGGTGTACGTCTCTGACCTCGAACCCTGCCCTCTCTCTTGAGAGTCCGCCGGGACCGAGGGCTGAGAGCCTTCTCTTGTGAGTGAGTTCTGCAAGAGGGTTGGTCTGGTCCATGAACTGGGACAGCTGGGATGATCCGAAGAACTCCTTGATAGCTGCAGTTACGGGACGGATATTGATCAGGTTCTGAGGAGTTGTAGCCTCAGTATCCTGAATGGTCATCCTCTCTTTGACAACTCTTTCCATTCTGGCAAGGCCTATTCTGAACTGGTTCTGGAGCAGTTCTCCCACAGTTCTTAACCTTCTGTTGCCCAGGTGGTCTATATCGTCCGTCTGGCCTATACCTTCGATGAGTCCGAAGTAGTAGCTTATGGACGCGATGATGTCGTCAAAGATTATGTGCTTTGGTGAAAGCACGTTTTTGTGAGCATAGAGGTACTCTGCGAACTTCTTGTTCTCTTCTTCCTTTCTTTCCTTGGAAAGCTTCTTGGGAAGAGGATTTGCCTCGAAATATTCTTCTTTGAGAGCCTTGAATGCGGGGAAGAACACCGTGTCGGGAAGTCTGTAGTCTTCGGGGTCGAAATCTACGTATAGCTTGAGCTCCACGAAGTTGTTTCCTATGACCTTGACGGCCTTTCCTTCTGTCACCTTGCTCTCGACGAACACGTATTCGACGCCGGAGTTCTGGATCACGAGAGCCTGCTCTCTTGAAAGCTGCTGGCCCTTCTCGCCTATGATCTCACCGGTGTTGGGGTCTGCTACGTCTTCTGCCAGAACACATCCGTTGATACGGTCGCGGATCCCCAGCTTTTTGTTGTATTTGAAACGACCGACCTTGGCGAGATCATAACGCTTCGCATCGAAGAACAGCGCTTCGATGAGATCGTAAGAGCTTTCAAATGTAGCGGGCTCGCCCGGTCTTAATTTTCTGTATATTTCCCTGAGACCTTCATCAAAATTGTGGGAAGGATCCTTGGCAAGGGTAAGTGCAAGGCGGTCATCATCGCCGAAGACCTTGAGGATCTCAGCGTTGGTACCTTCGTAGAATTCAGATGCCACGGAAGTTTTGTACTCGCCGTACCTTCTGACTTTCTTGCGAAGATCATCTTCGCTTGCGCCGGGGTTCTTGCGCTTTTCGGAATCAACCTTCTCATCGACTCCTCTGTAGGAGAGTGCTCTGATAAGGGCCGTGATGGGGAGTTTTCTTGTTCTGTCTACACGGACAGAGAGGGACAGACCTGCATCTGTCCCGTACTCAAGCCATGCGCCGCGGTTCGGGATGATCGTGGAGGCGAAGAGCTTGGTGTTTGATTTATCTACACTGACGTCAAAATAGGGGCCCGGGGAACGCACGAGCTGAGTGACTACGGCTCTTTCCGCTCCGTTGTAGATAAAGGTTCCCTTTTCGGTCATCACGGGGAAGTCTCCCATGAATACCTCCTGTTCCTTTACCTCTCCGGTCTCCTGGTTGATGAGGCGAACTCTGACCTTGAGGGGAGCTGCATAGGTAGTGTCTCTTTCCTTGCACTCTTCCTGGCTGTACTTCGTCTCATTGGAAATGGAATGGTCCACAAATTCTAAAGCAAGATTGTCAGCATAGTCTCTGATGGGGCTGATGTCTTCGAACACCTCTGCCAGTCCTTCGTTGATGAACCACTCATAGGAATCTCTCTGTATGGCGATGAGATTCGGCATCGGCAGTACGGCATCGATCTTTGAGAATGTCTGACGTTCTTTCTTGCCTACTTTTATGGGATGAGGCATTAAAAATTCCTCCTTAAAATCTCTAATCTGCTTGAAAAACTAACGATTCTCGGCGTTTTTAGGCAGGTGCCGAAAATCCTGTTCCAAAGAAAAGCACTAAAAGGGCTACCCCCGTTCGGGCAACCCTTTTAGTATAAAATTGTGTGTAAACTACTTGAGTTCTACCTTTGCGCCGACTTCTTCGAGAGCAGCCTTGATCTGGTTTGCTTCTTCCTGTCCGCAACCTTCCTTAACAGCCTTAGGTGCTGCGTCTACGAGGTCCTTAGCTTCCTTGAGGCCGAGTCCTGTGAGTTCACGTACGACCTTGATGACCTTGATCTTTTCTGCACCAACTTCAGCAAGAACAACATCCCAGCTGTCCTTTGTCTCTGCTTCTGCTGCTGCGCCTGCTGCTGCTACTGCTACAGGTGCTGCTGCGGATACTCCGAATTCCTCTTCGCAAGCCTTTACGAGCTCGTTGAGCTCGAGAACGGTCATTCCCTTTATAGCTTCAATAATTTCTTCTTTAGTCATTTTATTTCTCCTGTTAAATATCTTTTCTTTTGATTATGCTTTTTCCTCTGCTATAGCTGCGAGGGTCCTTACGAATTTGCCTACCGGGCTCTGGATGCTTCCCATGAACTTTGCGATGAGTTCATCTCTGCTCGGAATATTGGCGATCTGTGCGAGTCCTTCTGCGTCATAAAAGATACCTTCTACATATCCTGACTTGAAAGCCATCTTGCCGTACTCTTTGATAGCGCTGTTTATGACTCTTGCCGGCGCAACAGCGTCGGTCTTTGAAATTGCCAGTGCGCTGGGTCCTTCGAGGGAGTCCTTGATACCCTCAAAAGCTGTACCCTCAACTGCTCTTGCAATCATTGTATTCTTGTAGACCGTGTAGTCTACATCAGCTTCACGAAGCTTTGCTCTCATGGCTGTTGCCTGTTCTACGGTGGTTCCGATGTAATCGATAACGACTACGGATTCGGCTCCGTCAAGCTTTGCCTTGATCTCATCAACGATAGCTGATTTTGTCTTTATGCTTTCTACTGACATTTTTCTCCTTTCCGGCCTCTTTTCATTCGTTGAACAGGAGGACCTATTTAAATGTCTTTAGACTCAAAGGCTTTTTTATGAATCGTACCTCGGCGGGCTTTTCTTTTAAGGATCTCTCCGCCCGCTGTCTTAAGCATTGTTTTCTATCTTAAGTTTACGATTCGGCCATTTGTCTTTAACCGAGAAGCTTCTGCGGGTTGATCTTGAGTCCGGGGCCCATCGTGCAAGCGATGGAAGCGGATCTGATATACTGTCCCTTTGCTGCTGCCGGCTTAGCCTTTACGATAGCATCCACCAGTGCCCTGTAGTTCTCTGCGAGCTTTTCAGGTCCGAAGGATACTTTGCCGATCGGTGTGTGAACGATGTTGGTCTTGTCAAGTCTGTACTCGACTTTACCAGCTTTGATCTCAGCGAGAGCCTTTGTGAGGTCCATGGTGACTGTTCCTGACTTGGGGTTAGGCATGAGGCCCTTAGGTCCGAGGATCTTTCCCAGTCTACCTACAACACCCATCATGTCAGGGGTTGCGACTACTACGTCGAAGTCGAACCAGTTCTCTTTCTGGATCTTTTCAGCCATTTCTTCAGCGCCTACATAATCTGCTCCTGCAGCTTCTGCTTCGTGTGCTTTTTCACCCTTGGCGAATACAAGGACCTTTACGGACTTGCCTGTGCCGTTGGGGAGAACGATAGCGCCTCTGATCTGCTGATCTGCGTGTCTTCCGTCAAGACCCATTCTGAAGTGGGCTTCAACGGTCTCATCGAAGTTTGCAGTTGTCGTCTTTACGATCGTTGCGAATGCATCTTCGATGTCATAGAGTTCTGCCCTGTTTATGAGTTTGGCAGCCTCCTGATACTTTTTGCCATGTTTGGCCATAATTTACCTCCTTGTGGTACAAACGATCCTTTTTGGATCTCCCAAACTTTAATCCTGGACGATGATGCCCATACTTCTTGCGGTTCCCTTGATCATGGATGTGGCGCTTTCAATGCTTGCTGCATTGAGGTCCGGCATCTTCTTCTCAGCGATCTCTCTGGCCTGAGCTGTGGTGATCGTGGCAACCTTTTTTCTGTTAGGCTCGCCTGAAGCCTTCTCTATACCTGCTGCCTTTTTGATGAGCACAGGCGCCGGCGGTGTCTTGCAGATGAAATCGAAAGATCTGTCTGCATATACTGTAATGACTACAGGTATGATCATTCCGGCCTGGTCGGCTGTTCTGGCGTTAAACTGTTTGCAAAAGTCCATAATGTTGACCTGCTTCTGTCCGAGCGCCGGACCGACCGGAGGAGCCGGATTCGCTGCGCCGGCAGGGATCTGCAGTTTAACATAGCCTTCAATCTTCTTTGCCATTTGTTTCTCCTTTCTTCTATATTTGATTATGAAAAACCCGTTTAGAGTTTATCAACCTGACTGAACTCGAGTTCGACGGGAGTCGCCCTTCCGAACATATCGACCTTGGTCTTGAGGGTCTGCTTGTCGGCGTTGACTTCTTCGACCACGCCGGAAAATCCCTTGAAGGGTCCTGCGATGATCTTGACGATGTCTCCGGGAGCGATATTGAGTTCGATCTCTATCTTCTCTATTCCGAGCCTTCTGATCTCTTCATCGGTGAGAGGGATAGGCTCTGAACCCTGTCCTACGAATCCGGTGACGCCCTGAGCGTTGCGGACCAGGTACCAGGATTCGTTTGTTACGATCATCTTGACGAGAACATATCCGGGGAAGATCTTCTTCTCCCTTGTCCTGTTTCCGGTCTCCTTGTGCTCCACCACTGTTTCCGTGGGCACGATAATCTGGAGAACCAGATCCTGCATGTTCCTGTTCTCTACAAGTTTTTCAAGGTTCGTCTTGACCTTGTTTTCATATCCTGAATATGTGTGGACTACATACCACTTGGGCTCTTTGTATCTGCGCCAGAAACCCGCGGGTGTTTCGTCTTTCTCATCTGCAACCGACGGAGCTATATTGCTGTCCTCAAGCTGCTGATTGAGTTCCAGATCTTTATCTTCGGACATGACTGCTCCTTACTCGATGACGAGACTCAAAAGTCCGAGTATACCGGTGTCGATGATCCAGAAAAGGATCGCGAATGCTGCGCAGATCGCGATAACGACGAGAGTGTAGCGGTAAAGGTCCTTGCTCGTGGGCCAGGATACCTTCTTGAGCTCAGAAACCACTCCTTTGAAGTAATCTCTGATGCGTGCAAAGAGTCCCTTCTTTGCTGTTGCCTGATTTGCTGCCATGGATCTACCCCTTGATTACTTGGATTCTCTGTGAACTGTGTTCTTCTTGCAGAATCTGCAATACTTCTTGAGTTCGATACGATCGGGATCGTTCTTCTTGTTCTTTGTAGTATTGTAGTTTCTCTGCTTGCATTCCGTGCATGCGAGTACAACTTTTACTCTTGCTTCTGCTGCCATTTTTATGTTCCTCCGTTAATAAATTACGTATTGATGACTGTGAATGCGAGCGTGTTTTAGGCACACACGCAAAATACACAATGCCCCACCTTGGCATAGTGATACTCAAATATGATACTCCCCGTAAATGGGCAAGTCAAACCTTTTTTTCGATTTTTTACAAAAAAAATAAAGCTTTATAACGAGATGAATTTTCTTGCTTCTTCTGTCTTAGGGTCGTCTATGGTATCCTTTGCAGGCCCTTTCTCAAAGAGCATGCCCTTATGGAGGAAAATGAGCTCGTCGGCTATCCTGTACGCCTGCCCTGCAGAGTGGGTGATGAGTATCACCGCCGCATTTTTATCCTCAGCATATTCCCTGATCATCTTTTCGGACTCCAAAGTGCTTTCCACATCCATGGAAGCCGTCGGCTCGTCGAGTATGAGCAGATCGAATCCTTTGCCCAGTATCCTGGCAAGGGCCAGTTTCGCCGTCTCTCCGCCGGATAATTTCTTTGCGTTTTCCCCCGCAAGCTGTGCCATGCCAAGCCTTGAAAGGAGCCGGTCTGCTTCTTCTTCAGAAACCCCGGAAAGAAGAACGTTCTTCTTGACACTCATTCTGAAAGGATAATTCTTCTGGGGCATATAGCCGGTTCTTACGCTCTTATCCTCTATGCCTCCCGATACCAGTTCTCTGGCAAACGTGGTCTTGCCGCTTCCGTTGGCACCCATGACGGCATATACCCTGCCTTTTTCAAACTCCATTTCCGGAACGTCGAGCACCACCCTGCCCCCGTATTCTTTTTTCAGCGCTTTACTTTTCACGGGCCACCTTCTTTTCTACAGCATGGGTGATGACGTTGACTATCAAAGCTATGACCATGAGTATGATGCCAAGGCCCATGGCCCTTGGCATATCGCCTTTGTTGGTGTACTCCATTATGGATGTGGTCATGACGTTGGTCTTCCAGGCTATGGCGCCGCCCACCATGGACACGGCACCCACCTCAGCTATGGCTCTTGAAAAAGCCAGCAGGAAGGCGAAAAAAATCTGAAAGACGCACTCGTTCATGAGGAGAAGGAAGGTTTTTCCCTTTTTGAGTCCGAGGCCTTTGGCTGTCTCCATGACAGGAGCCGCAATAGATGCTGAAAAACTTTCCATGTTTCCCGCGACTATGGGCGTTATAAGGGCGATCTGGGCAAGTATCATGAGCTTTACGCTGTACATGAGATGAAAAGCCCGAAGAGGCCCTACGCCGGAAAAAAGAATATAGAAAAGAAGACCGCACACGACAGGGGGCATGGCCATAAAGGTCCGGTTGATCACGGAGATGACGTTCTTTCCCCTGAAACGGCTCGTCCCAAGCAAAATGCCAAGGGGCACTCCTAAAAGGAGTGCCACCAGTGAACTTGACAAACTCATCCTCACTGTCGTTCCGAGGACGTTCAGAAGTTCAGCATCTTTGCTGAGTATCAATGAAATTGCTTTCCGTATAGCGGTCTTCATCTAACTTACTGTGTGAGTCCGCCGTTTTTGTAGAATGTGAGATAGGTCGCCTTGTCCGAAAGCACGTATGCTCCCTTCTCAAGGGCCATCTTAAGGCATGCGCCCATTCCTGCGTTGGAATAGGTATACCAGTCTTTGTACTGTTCCACAGATGCAGAATCGGTGGTTATACCCAGGTCTTCAGGCCAGAGGGAGATCTCTTTCGTGTGAGTTCCTGAGTTGTCTCCTCTTGATACGAACTGATATTTGCCTTCTGCTATGGCCTTGAATGCGTCCTTGACAGAGGGAGCGTCCTTTGCCTTTGCAGGGTCCGCAGAAGGTCCGCAGAGGACGAAATAGTTGTACATGAAGCTGTTGCGCTCGGATTTGAGTCCTTCGACCACATATGAATAACCGTCAGAAACAAAGGCCTCCTCCTGCTTCTTTGCATGTACGAGGATGACATCTGCGTTGCCTGCTTTGGCAGCTGCGATGGCCTTTCCCGTTCCTGCAGAAGCTACTTCCACTTTGTAGCCGTACTTTTCCTCAAACTTCGGAAGCAGATATCCCAAAAGTCCGCTGTCCTATACGGAAGTGGTGGTGGAAAGACGTATGGTCTTCGTCTCCTCTGTTGCAGCGGGAATTTCAGCTGTTGAAGAAGCTCCGTCCTCGAGCAGATAGAAGAGATACTCGCCGTAATCCGCAAATCCGTAGTCCTTTGCCAGTCCTTTTCCTTCATCGGAAAGGATCCAATTGATGAGGGCTTCTGCGCCTGCGGTGTTGATCTTGACTGTAGATGCATCCACTTTATTGCCGTCCGCATCTACCCACGGGGCGTCGGGGTTGACTGCCATGATCGTATAAGTGTTGATCATGCTGTCGTCTGCTTCGTAAAGGATCTTAAGATCGATACCTTCATCTTTGGGCTCTTCCTGCTTTTTTCCGCATGCAGCGAAACAGAAAAGCATGGAAAGCACTAAAAGCAATGCTAATACTTTTTTCATAATATATTTCTCCTTTTCAAACATGGAAGGCACAGGCGTTTCCCCCTGCACCCTTAAACTTTCCGGACTGCAGCCATACCTTGCCTCGGCTCCAGGACTGCAGGCTCGAAGAAATCAATAATGAGCATACTATGATAAATGCCAAATTTCAAGATATTGTTATCTTTACCGCCACATGAAAACACTGTAGAATGGATATGATATACAGGAGATGAAGTATGTTAAGTGTCAAAACCCCCGATGAAGTCTTAATGATCATCGAAAAAGAATTCTCAGCATCGGACCTTTGCGAAGAAGTGGACATAAGCGAGGCATCAGGCCGCATCCTGGCAGAAGACGTAAAGTCATCTGAGTACGTACCCGGATTCGACCGTTCGTCTGTGGACGGTTTTGCCATACGCGCAAAGGACAGTTTCGGTTGTACGGAAAGCATCCCGGCCATCCTTAAACTGACGGCAGAGGTCGAGATGGGAAAAGAATATACCGACGCCCTGCCAAAAGGCTGCTGCGTATCAGTACCCACAGGAGGGAAAGTTCCCGAAGGAGCCGACAGCGTGGTGATGATAGAATACACGGAGAGGTATTCCAAGGACGAAGTCGCCGTAATAAAACCTGTCGCGCCGGGAGAGAACATGGTATACAAAGGCGACGAATGCATACCCGGCCAGCTCATAGCTCCAAAGGGAACTCTCATAAAAGCTCAGCACATAGGCGTATTCGCATCTTTGGGGATCAATAAGCTGACGGTGGCAAAAAGACCCGTTGCAGGCATCATCTCCATAGGTGACGAACTGGTGCCCATAAACGAGACCCCTTCAGACGGTCAGGTAAGAGACGTAAACTCCTATCTTCTTTCTGCCATCTGCAAAGAAGCGGGATGCATCCCCAGGACCTACGGATTCGTAAAGGACAACGAGGAGCTGATCAGAGAGCTATTGAAGACCGCCATTTCAGAATGCGACCTTGTACTTATATCAGGAGGCAGCTCCGTAGGACAAAAAGACGCCACAGCAAAGCTCATAGAGGAATGGGGACCTCTCCTTTTCCACGGCATAGCCATGAAGCCCGGCAAACCCACCATACTGGGAAAGTGCGGGAACAAGGCTCTTGTCGGACTTCCCGGTCATCCCGGGGCAAGTTTCTTCGTATCGAAGATCTTCGTCAAAGCTATTATAGACAGGCTCACGGGAAGAAAGGGCAGCGAGCACTTCGTAACAGCTGTCCTTACGGAGGCAGTCCCTGCGAACCAGGGAAGGACAGTGTACACGGGAGTCAGCCTTGAATATTCCAATGGAAAGACTTATGCCGGGCCGGTTCAGAGCAAATCCGGGCTTGTGGGTTCTTTCACAAGATCGGACGGATATATCTGCGTTCCGAGAGACTGCGAAGGTTTCGGAAAAGGAACGGAAGTTAAAGTATATTTATTTTAGAAAGAAGATAAGAAATGTCATTCGATTATCTGACGAACGCGCCTCTTGACGAGGCAAAAGAAACATATCTTGAAAAGCTGAAGAAAGCAGGTTTCGGATCCTTGCGGGAAACAAAGTCTGCAGCTGAGTGCCCGGGAAGGATCTCGGCCAAAGCCATATATGCCAAGATCAGCGCGCCACACTACACTGCAAGCGCCATGGACGGTATAGCCCTGAGAGCAGACTCAAGCTACGGCGCCACCGCCACAACCCCTGTGATACTGGATAAAGATGAATTCACCGTAGTCGACACGGGAGATCCCGTACCCGAAGGCTGCAATGCGGTGGTAATGATAGAAGACGTGATATGGGAGGAAGACGGACGTGTAAAACTCTATGCATCCGCTGCGCCCTGGGCGAATATACGCCAGATCGGTGAGGATATCTGCGCAGGAGAAATGATACTCCCATCATACAGCAAAATATCTCCGGGAGCGGTAGGCGCCATGCTGGCTGCAGGAGTCACAAAGGCAGACGTCCTGAAAAAGCCCTTGGTAGGGATCATACCCACCGGCGACGAAATAGTTGAGCCTTCTGAAGATCCAAAGCCAGGGGACGTGATGGAATTCAACTCCTCCATATTCTCCGGAATGCTCAAAGACTGGGATTGCATACCCGTCACCTACCCCATAGTAAAAGATGATCCCAAGCTCATAAAAGAGGCTCTTTCTAAAGCCCTGGAAGAATGTGACATAGTTCTCATAAATGCGGGCTCTTCCGCAGGAAGAGATGACTGGACCACTCAGTGCATTGCAGAGCTTGGAGAGCTCATCTATCACGGGATAGCGATCAAACCGGGAAAGCCGGCCATCCTGGCCATAGCCGAAGGAAAGCCCATACTTGGGATACCGGGCTATCCGGTCTCCGGGATAATAGTGATAGAAGAGTTCCTGAAACCTGTCATAGACCATTGGTACCACAGGAGCGCCGAACCTATCCCCCACACAAAGGCAAGCCTTGCCAAGAGCGTTGTATCGAGCCTTAAATATCAGGAATATGTCAGAGTGAAGCTTGCAATGGTCCAGGGAAAGATGGTGGCAAGCCCCCTCGCCAGAGGAGCCGGAATGGTAAGTTCCTTTATGAAGGCCGACGGCATGCTGGTGATTCCTCAGGGACTGGAAGGGATAGAGGCAGGCGAAACAGTGGACGTAAAGCTTTTAAGACCCATAGAAGAGTTGGAGAATACCGTCCTTGCCATAGGTTCCCACGACCCCCTCATAGATGAGCTTGCCGACATGCTGCACGCAGAGGATCCGGAGCTTTACCTCAGTTCCACCCACGTGGGATCCATGGGAGGTATCATGGCCGTAAAACGCGGAGAATCCCATATCGCCGGGTGCCATCTTCTTGACGAGGAAAGCGGAGAATACAACTACTCATATATGGAAAAGTACTTTCCGGACGGAGGCATAAGGCTGGTCGAATGCGTAGGACGCACTCAGGGCATAATGGTAGCCAAAGGAAACCCCTTGGGCATAACGAGATTCGAAGATCTTGCAAAGCCGGGGCTTCGCTACGTCAACAGGCAGAAAGGATCGGGAACAAGAGTCCTGACGGACTACCTGGTGAAAAAGTACGGTATGGACGAGGACAAGATAGACGGCTATGAGAGAGAGGAGACCACCCACACCTCGGTGGCGACCCAGATAGCAGGAGGCTCGGGAGATGCGGGTATGGGCATATACTCTGCAGCAAAGATCTACGATCTTGATTTCATCCCCGTCTGCACCGAACAATACGACTTCATAGTAGCGGATTTCGCATGGGATCTTCCTCAGGTGCAAAAGCTCATAGAAATACTCAAGAGCGAGGAATTTGCAAGAAGGATAGATGCCTTGGGCGGATACACACTGGAGCATCCGGGTGAAGTAAGAAGAAGGTTCTGATCACAGCGTTATTACTGTCATGGAAAGATATTCAAGAAACATACCTGCCATATCAAAAGAAGAGCAGGAGATCTTAAAAAACAAGACCGTAACCGTCATAGGCTGCGGAGGCCTCGGAGGCTATCTCATCAACGGAGCCGCAAGGCTTGGCGTAGGAAAGATCCGACTGATAGACTGCGATGTGTTTTCTGAGAGCAATCTGAACAGGCAGCTTTTCTGCACGGAGAAAAGCCTTGGAAAGAGCAAGGCAGATGAAGCGGCAAAAGCCGTCGCCTTGATAAACAGCGAAGTCAAGGCAGAAGCCATAAACTGCAAAGTTAGCGAAGAAAATGCCTGCGTACTTTTAAAAGGTTCAGACATCGTTCTTGACGGTTTTGACAATATAGAAGGAAGGCTGGCTGCAGAGCACGCTTGCGAAGAGCTCGGCATATACTTCGTCCACGGCGCAGCCGCCGGATGGTACTGCCAGGCATCCACAGTAGCTCCGGGGAAAAGGCATCTGGAAAAGATATATAAACAGACATCAAAAACCGATCCTCCTTCTGTTCTGACTTTTGCTCCCGGGCTTACGGCTAACATCCAGCTTTCGGAAATGCTGAAAGTGCTCGTTGGGCAAAAGCCTTCCCTGGAAGGAAAACTGCTCATAGCGGATCTTCAGCACATGACGTTCAACACAGTGGAGCTATGAAATGGGAAAAAAGTATGAATTGAGCCTCATGGATTCGAAGGCTGAAGAAGCAATAAAGAGCATAGAAGGACTCTGCACTAAGAGGTTCCATGCCGATATCATCACAAAAGATCTTGACTACGAAAGTCTGAAAAGCGGCGACGTCATCCTTTTGCAGGGCAAAAAGATCCTGATACAAAAGGTGGGCAAGGAATGCTTTGCCGAATGCCCTCTTCCAAAAGACGAAAAGCCCTGCATTTTGAGCTGCAGCGTAGCCTTCGGCAAATACATGGAAAACTAGAGAAAGAGAATATTCATATTTTGCACGTAAAAAGACGGTCTTTTTCAGGGCCGTCTTTGCTTTGCGATACTACAGGAAAGGTTTCAGGTCCTCCATGCTGGCGAACCTTCTCTTTTCGGGAGCCGTTTCGAAGACTTTGCAGTAGCTCTCAAGAGTGTGGAAATCCTTGCTGTAGGCGTGGAAGTTGTTTGCTATGTAATGAAGAGGTCCAACGGGAAGCTCAAGCTCCGCAGCCACCTTTTGATGGAGCATCTCTATGGCATGGATGTTCATAGGGAAGGCTTTCACCCCGTCGTTGGAACGGAAGAGTATGGTCATCTCCAGTTTTCCCTCTACGAAATTGAACATCAGCATCTGAAGACAAGGAGGATCTGCCGAGAAATTGATATCACCCTGGCCCAGGGCAATACATGCCCTTCTGGTGTGTATGTTCCTTCTGAGCTCTGCTATGAGCTGATCGTAAAACCTGCTGTAAAGGGCGTGGTAGGTGTATTCCCAGCCGGCATCGTCGCTGGTACCGTCAAGAAATTCATGATCGTAATTTGCAAGACCTTTGAGGTCCGTAACTATGCACCTTGAGATGAAGGGTTCGGCGGTCGGATCCTCTATATCAAGGCACAGCTGTATTTCTTTTGTCACGTCAGTCCTGTCCTGATTCTCCCTTTCCTGGACTATGCCGTTCTCATTCAGGGCCTTCATTGCGGCTTCTATGCCCAGGGCTACGGTTTTTTCTCTGATGTAAGTGAACATTTTGCACTCCTTGTATTAATAACACATTTCTATGATGGCAAGCTCTAAAAGCACTCTGGGCTTCGATGCGTAGCGGGCGTCGTTGATGAGCTTTGAAAGAGTGCTTATCATGGCGGATATCTCGCTTATTGAAATGCGGCCGGCCTGATCCTGAAGTCTTTCTATGTTTTCCTTGGACAGGTTGATGATGTTCTGCGGATCGTCTGAATATTTGATGAGCATGAGGTCTCTTATGTGCTCCACCCAGTCCTTTGCGAACTGGAGCACTTCCTTGCCCTCGGACAGGACCTCAGCAAGGACCGCCAGAGCTCCTGCGCTGTCCTTTGCGATGACCTTGTCGGTAATTTT
This sequence comes from Bacillota bacterium, assembly GCA_017619385.1. Lineage (GTDB taxonomy): Bacteria > Bacillota > Clostridia > Peptostreptococcales > Anaerovoracaceae > RUG13409. The sequence goes on along the minus strand of JAFZSM010000100.1, from coordinate 8,694 downwards.
GATATATGTATCTATGCCCGAGATGCCGAGAAGGAAGAGGACGTCCTCTCTTGTGAGCTTTGATGAACCTGCTATGCAGCGTTCAAGAAGAGAAAGCCCGTCGCGGACAGAACCGTCAGCGTTGGACGCTATAAGGGATACGGCGTCGGGATCTGCGTCTACGCCTATCTCCTTGCATATCTTCATGAAATTCTCGCTTATCTTTCTCTCAGGCACTCTTCTGAAGTCGAGCCTCATGCATCTTGAGAGTATAGTTGCGGGAAGTTTGTTGGGATCTGTCGTTGCGAGGATGAAGACCGTATTTTCGGGAGGTTCCTCCAAAGTCTTTAAGAAAGCGTTGGCAGCCTGAGGACTGAGCATGTGAGCTTCGTCTATTATGTAAACCTTTTTCTTGCCCGAAACAGGCGGAAAATTGACTGACTCTCTCAGCGTCCTTATATCGTCCACTGAGTTGTTTGAAGCTGCGTCCATCTCCACCACGTCCAGGAAATCCCCTGCAGCTATGGCTTTGCATTCGGGGCACTGCCCGCAGGGCTTTTCACCCTCTCCCGTGCAGTTGAGAGCCTTTGCGAGAAGCCTTGCCGTAGTGGTCTTTCCCGTGCCTCTTGTGCCGCAGAAAAGATATGCGTGACCTACGTTGCCGCTCTTGATCTGATTCCGGAGTATTTTTACTATGTGCTCCTGCCCTATGAGATCGTCGAAGACCTCGGGGCGAAAACTTCTGTAAAGTGACTGATACATAAAACCTGCTCCAAAACTGATTCGCTAAAAAAAGCCGGTTTCTTAAGTACCCACCGCGCCAAACCCGTGGCACACGACAACTTTCGCTTAGTGCTGCTGCGTTCCCACCCTGACACGGTTCACGACATGCCATTGCACGGAGACCCGGCAGGTACTTAAAAAACCGGCTAAATTATTATACTACTTTTACTTGAGCATCTCAATGAGTTTAGGTAGCTGAAGTTCGAATCTTACTCCGTAAAAATGCTCTTTGTCGCCCTGAGCTTCTCTTATGCAGGCAAGGGTGAAGTCAGCAGCGATCTTAGCCGCCTCGTTCATTGTCTTCCCGTTCATAAGAGCTCCCACGAAAGCGCTGGAATATACGTCTCCCGTGCCGTGGCGGTCCTCGGGAAGCTTTTCGTGCTCGTAATACCAGACGCCATCAGGACCCGTCACTTCAACGCCCGTAAAACCCTCTCTTCTTGAAGCGCCGGTGAGGACTATGCTGGCCCCTTCTTTGAGCTTCATCTCACTGCCGCTTTCTCCGAAGAGGAAATCCTGCTCAGTCTTGTTGGGGAGCATGATGTCTGCTTCTTCGCAAAGCTTTCTCATGGCCTTGACGTAATCCATGTCAAAAGCGGGATAGAGCTTGCCGTTGTCGCCCATGGCGGGATCTACGACAAGAAGAGGCTTTTGCTCAAAGCTGTGATAGAAATCAAGGATATAGTCTATCTGGTCTTCGCTGCCCAGATATCCTGTGTATATGGCATCGAAAGCTATACCTTCCTTCTTCCAGTGATCGAAGATCGCGGGGAAATCTCCGGAAAGGTCTCTTACGGTGTAGCCTGTAAAACCTGCCGTGTGAGTGGAAAGCACTGCGGAAGGAAGTATGGCGCACTCTACTCCGCAGGCGGAAATGATGGGGAGCGCAACGGTGGTTGAGCACTGCCCGAAACATGAAATGTCCTGTATGGATAAAACTCTCTTGTAACTCATGATAACACCTTATGTATATACTGATTTGTTTTCTTGTGATGAGTGCGGCCCCCGGCCGCACTCCTGCATTATACTTCAAAGCTTGGTCGATTACAAGAAAATGGAAGCATTTGGTTATGAGTTTTGAGAAAATCCCACAGAGAGGCTTCTTTGTGATACAATACACAGGACGATTTTAACGGAACAGGTGAATGACATGTTAATGAGAACGAACAGTCTGTCTACATGCATATATATCACGGCCATGGTGCTGATACTGGTGGTATTCATGCCGGCCGTCGACATCTTTGTCTGCAGGAAACTGAAACTCAACCTCATGGGAGGCATAAGCGAAAACCCCAGGGCAAAGTCCCTTCTTGCACTGAGAAAGGGCCTCATATATCTGGTGTTTCTCGCATACCTCGCAGGTTTTTCATACGTGGTATTCCTCTCCCGCAACGCATCGGACGAATACCTCATCCACATAGCGCTTTTCCAAAACCTTGCATCTTCGGTACGAATAGATTTCGGAGTGCTCGGAACTCTGTATTACCTCATAACAGGTAATTTCAGCGAGATCGGCAGACACTTCGAGATCATAAGGTTCAGCGGCATATCCCAGGTGTATCTCAACATCATGCTCTTCATTCCCATGGGATATCTGCTCCCCTACATGTTCAAGTGGTTCCGCAGCAAAATACGTATAAAGACCCTCATCGCATCGTTCCTCATTTCTTTGGCTGTTGAGAATATCCAGCTCATAACGAAAAGAGGTTTTTACGACATGGACGACCTCTTTACGAACACCCTCGGAGGTTTCCTGGGAGGCCTGCTTTTCACGGCCTTTGCATTCAGGGTCACCTATCCCGATTGGAAAGCGGAGCTCAAAAGATACAGGAGATGGAAAAAGAACGCGAAGGAAAGGACCCTTTATCCTTTCGCAAAAAACGTCGATCAATCGAGGACAGTGCTCCGGGCAACGGACGAGTCAAAGATCTACGATTTCTATGTGACCAAGCTTGGATTCAGAGGTCTTAAACAGCTGATCCCGGAAGACGATCCGGGCACATCCTTCCTCTTTGAACTGGGCAGTTTCCAGGTGGAGATCAGGTGCTCTAACAAAGAAGAGCAGCTACCGGAGCAGAACCTGGTCATAACTGCATCTAAATTAGACAAGGTCAAAAAGCGCCTGGAGGAAAACGGTATAGAGACAGGTCCCTTCGAAGCCGATCCCTATACGGATCTTGAACGCTTCAGCTTCAAGGCACCCGATAACGTGACGGTGACCGTCATAGGCGACCGCTGATAGTTTGCCGGAAAAAGATGTTCATACACCTTAAAAGCATAGATTCCACGAACAACTATATAGAGAAGAACCATTTTCCCCCGGGGACCGTAGTCTGGGCTGACACCCAGACCGCAGGGAGAGGCAGAGGAGACCATGAGTTTTCCTCTCCTCCCGGAGGCATATATTTTTCATGCCTCTTCAAAGAAGGAAAGGAAACAGAAAAAGGATATCTCCTCCCCCACGATGCTTTGCTTTTGACTCCGAAGGCTGCGGTCGCCGTATGCTCTTCCCTGGAAGAGATCTGCAGCATTAAGCCCGGCATCAAATGGGTGAACGACATACTTTTGGACGGCAAAAAAGTGTGCGGCATACTCTGCGAGCACATAAAGGATAAATACATAGTGGGCATAGGGATAAACACTTCTGCTTCGACTCTTCCCGAAGAACTTAAAGCTACTGCGGGAGGCATAGGAGAAGCCCCGAGAAAAACTCTGGTAAAGAGCATAGCAAAAAAGCTCTTTGATCCCATGGATGACGAGACTATAGTTTCGGAGTACTCAAAAAGACTTGATACCCTTGGAAAAAACGTGAGTTTCATCTATGACGGAAAAGAGACGACGGGGACCGTCACGGGGATCAACGAAAGCTGCAACCTGACGATCAGGGCAGGCAGCGCTACAGTGACACTATCAAGCGGCGAGATCCGCGTTATATGAAAACAGACCCGGGAGGGCCTGTTTTTTTGCTACTCGCACATTTTTCTGAATGTGTCTTCGTCTATTATCGTAATTCCGAGCTCCTGAGCTTTGGTCAGCTTTGATCCTGCCGCTTCTCCCGCAAGGACGTAGTCCGTTTTTTTGGAAACGCTTGATGAAGCCTTGCCTCCGAAACTCTCTATGATGGCGGAGGCTTCGTCTCTGGTCATGGTCGGCAAAGTTCCCGTGAGAACGAAGGTCTTCCCTTCGAACCTGCTGTCCCGTTTCTTTGATGCCGCTTTAGAGCGCATGTTGACGCCTGCGGCTCCAAGCCTTCTTATGCATTCCCTGTTGTTTTCGTCCCTAAAGAATGAAACTATCTCCGATGCCACCACGTCTCCGAAATCGGGGAGTGTCTTGAGCTCGTCTTCATCGGCATCCATAAGGGCATCCATGCTCTCATATCTTCCTGCCAGGACCTTTGCGGACTGCTTTCCTACGTTCCTTATGCCAAGGCCCGTTATAAGCCTGTCTATATCGTTATCCTTGGACTTTTCTATAGCCGAGAGTATGTTGTCCACGCTCTTTTCTTTGCCTACTATCCCTTCTTCTATGAGCTTTTCTCTTTTGTCTTTGAGCTCATAAATATCAGCTATGCTCTTTATGTATCCTTCGGATATCAACGCCTCTATGGCAGAGGGCCCGAAGCCCTCCATGTTCATGGCGTCCTTTGATATGAAATACGCCATGGACCTTGAATCCTTTGCGGGGCAGGAAGTGCCCGTGCATCTCATATGAGGTCCGCCCTGTTCGAGTTCCACGGGAGAACCGCAGACAGGACAATACTTGGGCATCTCAAAGGCCTCGGTCCCGAGATGTTTAGATACCTCGAGCACCTCAGGGATTATGTCTCCTGCCTTTCTCACTATGACCTTATCCCCTATCCTGATGCCTTTTTCCTTGATGTAGTCGCCGTTGTGAAGAGTCGCTCTGCTCACGGTGGTCTCGGCAAGCCTTATGGGATCGAGGATCGCAAGAGGAGTGAGCCTTCCCGTCCTTCCCACCTGCACCACTATGTCCTCAACGATCGTCTCCTTTTCTTCGGGCGGATACTTGTAGGCCACTGCCCATCTTGGGACCTTTGAGGTCATGCCAAGCTCCCTTCTCAGGGCCAGGCTGTCCACCTTTACAACGGCTCCGTCGAGACCGTAGTCCAGCTTATATCTTATGTCCCCTATGTGCTCTATGGCTTTCCAGACCTCCTCGGCGCTCTTTGCCAGTATGGGTTCTTCAAGGACGTGGAATCCTATCTCCCCAAGCCACTTAAGTGTCTCGTAATGGGAACTGAAAGTTTTCCCTTCGGCTATCTCAAGATTGAAAATGAATATGTCAAGGCCTCTTTCCTTCACCACGCCAGGGTCCAGCTGCCTCAAAGTTCCTGCTGCAAAGTTCCTTCTGTTCTGATAGGTCTTGCCGCCAAGCTCTTCCTGTTTCCTGTTTGCCGCTTCAAAATGGGCGCTGTCCATGTAACACTCGCCCCGGACTTCAAGATAAGGAAGATCTATGGGCAGGGTCTTTGGTACGGCGTCTATAACGAGAGCATTTTCATACACGCTCTCTCCTATGCTGCCGTCACCTCTTGTGATGGCATCTTCAAGTTTTCCGTTCCTGTACCTTAAGACAAGGGTAAGACCGTCTATTTTCTTTTCTACCGTGAATACAGTATCTGGATATCTTGAGAGTATGCCTTCTGCAAAGGACATCACCTCCTCCTTGCTGAACACGTCTTGAAGAGATATGACAGGAACGTCGTGCTGCACTTTTCTGAACTCTCTTCTTGCCGTACCTCCCACCTTTTTGGTTGCAAGAGAATCATCCCTTGCAAAGAGGGGATACTCCTTTTCCAGGGCTTTCAGTTCTCTCGTCAAAAGGTCGTAATCGTAATCCGATATCTCGGGATCGTCCATGTTGTAGTAGCGGTTGCTGTGATACTCTATGAGAGCATAAAGCTCTTCCATTCTTTTCTTGGGATCTTCCATTTTCAGTCTTCTTTCATATCTTTTTGAGCGGGGCCAGGTCCTTAGCTAGCTTCTTCGTGCCCACGCTGTCAAATATCACTGTCACTATATTGCCCGAGGAATTGATGACTGTCCCTTCCCCGAACTTCTCGTGCTCCACCTTATCTCCCGGCATAAGCTCTACACCTACGAGCGTCGCCTTTTTTGAGATCTCGCTGCTCTTTGCCCTCACGGCCGTGGCCGAAGCTATGGGAGATACGTATTTGCCATAGGAATAGCTGCTCTCCGTATCGTATCTGTCGTAGGATGTATACCTGCTCTTTTTCTCGTAAAAGGCGTCTCCTGTGAGATACTTTCTGTCGATCTCTTTAAGGAATTGTGATTCGGTGGAGAAGTCAGTCTTTCCGTAGAGCATCCTCATCTCGGCAGAGGTCAGATAAAGCCTTTCCTTTGCCCTGGTCATGCCCACGTAGCGAAGCCTTCTCTCCTCTTCAAGGTCGTCGCCTTTGTCTATGGTCCTGTATGAGGGGAATATGCCTGTTTCCATGCCGGGCATGAAGACCACGGGGAACTCCAGACCCTTGGCCGAATGAAGGGTCATCATAACGACCGCATCCATGTCGGGATCGTGGTTGTCCACGTCCGATATTAGAGCCAGACCCTCCATGAAATTGTCCAGGGTCAGGCTTTCGCCCTCTCCCAGCTCTTTTTCCTTTTCGGCGATGACTGATTTGAATTCCAGAAGGTTTTCTATCCTTCCGTCGGCTTCGACGGTCTTCATCTCCTCAAGTACCGGAAGGTATCCGGTCTTTACCAAAAGTTCGTCATATATATCTGCTACGCTCATGTTGTCTTTTTCCAGGTGAAGAGCGTTCAGTATGCCGAAGAGTTCTTCCGCTGCCCTTGCCGCTTTGGCAGAGAGCCCGTCAAGTATGTCAGGGTCTGACAAGGCCTCAAGAAAAGATATGCCCTTGACCGCCGCGAAGGCTTTGATCTTCTTTACAGTCGTGTCACCTATTCCTCTTTTGGGCTCATTTATGACCCTGTCAAGGGCTACGTCGTCGCTTGGATTTGCCACGAGCCTCATGTAGGAGATCATGTCCTTGATCTCTTTTCTGTCGTAGTATCTCATGCCCGACAGGACCTGATAGGGTATGCCCGCCGCAGAGAAGTTTTCTTCAAAACGCCTCGACTGGACGTTGGTCCTGTAGAGTATGGCAAAATCGGAATAGCTAAGCTGCGGGTTTTTCCTCATGAGCTCTTTTATCTTGGCTCCCGTGTACCTTGCTTCTTCTCTGTCATCCTCGCATTTGTGATACTCGATCTTCTCTCCCATGGGAGCAGAAGTCCAGAGCTTCTTGTCTTTTCTTCCCTTGTTCTTTGAGATGACGCTGTGAGCGCCTTCTATGATATTGCCCGTGGACCTGTAATTTTGCTCGAGCTTTATGACCTTGGCTCCGGGAAAGTCCTTTTCGAACTCCAGGATGTTCCTTATGTCTGCGCCTCTCCATTCATATATGCACTGATCGTCGTCTCCGACCACGCATATGTTGTTATGGGCCATTGCCAGAAGGTGCATGAGCTCGTACTGAAGGAGGTTTGTGTCCTGATATTCGTCCACCATGATATATCTGAATCTATCCCGGTAATATTCCAGGACGTCAGGGCATTCCCTGAACAGCCTAACGGTGTTCAGGATCAGATCGTCAAAATCCATGGCATTGTTCTTTATGAGGGAATCCCTGTAACTTTCATAAAGAACAGCCAGGCATTTCTGCCGCTCTTTGTTTCCGAAGCTGAGCTCTATATTCTTTTTGAAATCATCTACGCTGATGCCTTTTTCCTTGCTGTCCGAAATGACCTGAAGGACGTAGGCCGGCGTAAAGGTCTTTTCGTCGTAATCGAGGTCTTTGACAAGGGATTTGATCAAAGCCTTCTGATCCACGGGATCGTAAATGACGAAGGACTTATCGAATCCCAGTCTGTCTGCATACTGCCTGAGTATCCGAAGGCACATGCCGTGGAAAGTGAGTATCCACATTCCTCTTACGCTCCCCACCAGAGCTTCGACCCTGTCTCTCATCTCCCTTGCAGCTTTGTTGGTAAAAGTCACCGCAAGTATGGAGAAGGGAGACACGCCCTTATCCTTTATGAGGTAAGCTATGCGGTGAGTCATGGTCCCTGTCTTTCCGGAACCTGCCCCTGCAAGTATCAGCAAAGGCCCCTCCGTCGACGTCGCAGCCTCATATTGCTGCGCATTAAGTTCTTTTAGATAATCTTCCATCCCTGATCCCCTATAGATAAATATTCATCTGCTGAAAACAGATAAAGGTATGAAGCGCTGACCTCTCTTCCCAATATGTTCTCCAGCGCCTCTTTGTACAGCCTAAGCTGCGGTCTGTACTCGTCTTTCAGCCTTTCCAGTTCATTTTCTTTGTCTTTAAGGTCCACGTAATTGCTCTTGTAGTCGAGAAGGAAGATCTTTCCCTCTTCCTCGAACCAGCAGTCAATGGTGCCCTGGAGAAGCACCGTGCGGCCTTCATGTAAGTGCTTTATGACAAAGGGAGTCTCTTTTTTGACTTTCTTTGCGGAGCATACTCTCTTGCCCATATCCGATCTGAAGAATGCTGCTATCCTTTCGGGGCGCAGGGCTTTCAGTTCATCTTCCGTGAGTATTCCTTCGGCGCAGAGATCATCCATGAATCCTTTCACATAAGCTGCATCTTTTGCATCGAATGTAAAGGGCAGATGCTCCATGACCTTGTGGTAAGCAGTGCCCACGGAAGCGGACGAAAGCTTTGCCTTGCCGGAAAGGAATGCGGGAACGGGAACGCCTTTATCGAAAGAATAGGCTTCTTTTCCTTCTTTTATCCTCTGCTCTTCTGCAAGTTCTGATACGGAATATTTCTTCTTTTCCGACTCCTCTGAAGATGGAGAATAATCAAAGCCAAGGCGCCTTCTTATCTCTTCCGAAGTTATGCTGAGCTTTGTCTCGTCT
>JAFZSM010000099.1 GCA_017619385.1 Bacillota bacterium | reverse complement strand
CGAAAGCGTCGAACTTAAATACACAGCTCAAAAGGGAGATTATCTCTTCTTCATAGTCGAGGCAACAAGAGTGGAACGCAACTGGGATACATGGGAAGTGACCAGCAGAAATTATCAGGAGTTCATATACGTATATGAGAAATCAGGTGACACCTGGCTTTGCGATCACTTCGTCGATATATCTTTCGGTTTCTATCAGACAATGCTCTAAAGCTCGAAACCTTAAGTCAAAAACGGCAGAGTTCTGAACTGAACTCTGCCGTATTTTTAATATCCATTTTAATCTCAGCAAGGAAGTGTTTCCATGATCTTAAGTCCTTTGGTCATGATCCAGTGCCTGAGCAGCAAAGCGATAATGATGAACACCGCGCTCTGAGCACGAAGGAAGACCGTAGGGTCTATGATCGTGATGAGGCAAAGGAAATACAATGCTCCTAGCCCTATCACCAGAACCATGCCGCCGAGCACGGTGATGATAACGCTGGCGCCTTGCTTTACGGCCACCATTTCATTTATCCAGTCCATGCGCGGGAACTTGATATTAGCAGCCAGCCCTATATATGCCTCATACATCATATATGCCACAGGCATCAGAGATATCAGCAGAATGCTCAAAGCATCAAGCCTGAACACATATGACACCGCTGCTATGACCATGAGCATGGGCACTCCGGTAAGGGCGAAGTGAAGGGAAAGCTTGGCCTTAGCCACCTGCTTCATCTCCACGGGAAGGCTCCTGAGAAGCCAGAAGTTCTTTCCCTCAAGGGAGAGAGACGGTGCGGTCAGGCAGTTCATGGTGGACATGAACATGACTGCATACCCAAGTCCAAGGACTAGGAAACGCTGTACAAGATCCATGGGCAGTTCAAGAGAATCAAAGAACTCTCTTATTGCCCCGGCCTTTACAAATAGCGCTATGGCTGCGATGGGCATCAGAAACGTACCCAGGGACGAATTGAGCATGTAATTTGCACTTGAAAGATACCTCTTCAGTTCTTTTCTTAAAAGGGCGCTGGAGACACTGCTCTTTTCGCCGGCCTTTCCGCTGAAGGCCTTCTTCTTAAGACCTGTATTGCTTGTAGCAACGCTGGTAAAACTTCTTGATATGAAAAGGTACATAACTGCAAAAAGAGCAAGGGCCATGGCAAGAGCTATAAGAGCATATACTATCTCCCCCGTGCAGCCTCTTCCGTACGCATATATAGGATAGAGCATCCTCTGGATCTTGCCGCTTATAGCCTCGGCATTCGTAGCCAGTTTTCCGAGGAGCCGGTTCACGTTGAAATAGAATACGTAGTACGCAGCAAGAAGAACCAAAGCTAAAAGCACCGTTATGATGCTCTTGTTCTGAAGTCTCTTCGATATGAGTGCGACCACCCAGCCCACAAGGCACGAAAGAGCAAAAGATGCAAAGGACAAAGTGAGGGCTGCCAGCACCCATGCTGCTATATTTGCCGCACCGAAAGGATGATTCTTGCAGTACATCACGATTGTAGGGATAAGTCCCGCAAGCACGCACACAAGGGATATGAGCCAAAGAGATACCATCCTAGCAAGGACTATCATGTACGGCGGTATGGGCATAGACAGTAGGAGTTCATTGTCCTTTGCCTTGAAAATACCTGTCACGACACCGAAAACGCTGCCGAATATACCGAGTGCCAAAGACGCCATCCCAAGGTACGAGAAGTAGAGCCACTGAAGTCCCATGGGAAAGAGCACGTCTGCAAACATCGTGGCAGACGCGTAAAATGCCATACCGAAGCTGGCAAGGCAAAGCCCCCAGATGAGGATCACCCATTTGCCGCTCATGGCTTTTCTGGAACCGGCTCCCGAGCCGCCCCTCCTTCCGGACGTATAGGTAAGCGCCAGCTCTTTGAATTGTTTCTTAAGTAACGCTTTGAACATTTTTTATTCCTCCAGCTCAAGGAATACGGACTCGAGGCTTTCGTCTCCCTTGACTTCTTCCATGGTTCCGGACCTTACTAGCTGTCCGTTCTTGATGATGGCCACGTGGTCGCAGAGCTTCTCTGCAACTTCCAGCACGTGGGTAGAGAAGAATATGGATCCGCCTCTGTCGCAATGCTGCCTCATTATCTCTTTGAGTAGGAAGGCGGCTTTCGGATCGAGGCCCACGAACGGTTCGTCCATGAGTATGAGCTTCGGTTCATGTATGAGAGCAGAAATAACGGCCAGTTTTTGTTTCATGCCGTGGGAATAGGCTGAAATGGACTGGGCCAGATCATCCTTAAGAGCGAAGGTCTCTGCATACTCGCTTATCCTCTTTTGCCTGTCCTCGGTGCTGACGCCGAAGATATCAGCTACGAAGTTGAGATAATCTATACCGCTCATGAACTCGTAAAGATCCGGATTGTCAGGGATATAGGCTATCATCTTTTTGCAGCCCAAGGGATCGTCTTTGATATTTTTTCCGTCAATATATATATTGCCTCCCTCAAATTCCAATATCCCGGCTACAGCTTTAAGAGTAGTCGTCTTTCCTGCTCCGTTGTGACCTATGAATCCGTAGATCTCGCCGGGCAGTATGTGCAGGGACAAATCGTCCACCGCTTTTTTGTCTCCGTATATTTTTGTCAAGTTTTCTATTTTAAGCATATCTTTGCCTCCTTTTTGTATTATATATATTAATACAATTAAGTGTCTTTGTCAACACCCTTGACCTGTACATATATTACTACGACAGGGCATCGGGATTAATATCAATTATGAGTCAATAGCAGTGGCTATTTCACTGAAAGCATACATTTAACGAATTTAAGGCATTCTTTCTGAGCCGTTCCTCCCTTAAGATGAAAGGCTATCCTAGGCACTGATCCGCCGTATATGGTGAGCCTCGGTCCGAACTCATCCATTAGAAGAGCCATATGCTCTGCATCCATGAGGCTTTTTTCTTCAAAGAGAAAGACTGCTTTGTCCTGCTGCTTGGCGACCCTTGAAATGCCGCACTTGCTTGCGAGGTTCCTAAGATACGCTATATCGAGAAGATTGTCCGCAGTGCCGGGCACGTCTCCGAAGCGGTCCAAAAGCTCGTCCACTATCTCCTCCCTGTCCTCGTCGGAAGCTATTGAGGATATCTTCTTGTACATCTCGAGCCTTGTGATCTCGTCGCTTACGTAGTTTTCCGGAAGATAGGCGGAAACGCCCAGTTCGATCTGGGTATCGGCCTCCAGGGGCTTATCTTCTGGAGCCTGACCCGTTAGTTCCTCCACAGCCTCCTCCACCAGTTTGCAGTAAAGCTCATAGCCTATGGAGAGCATGTGCCCCGACTGCTCTACGCCAAGTATGTTTCCTGCCCCTCGAAGTTCCAGGTCTCTCATGGCAACTTTGAAACCGCTTCCGAATTCGGTGAATTCCTTTATGGCTTTGAGCCTTTTTTCCGCAGTTTCGGAAATGACCTTATCCTTTTTTACGAACAGGTATGCATAGGCCATGCGGTTGCTTCTTCCGACCCTGCCTCTCAGCTGGTAAAGCTGAGACAGGCCGAACTTATCGGCATCCATCACTATGAGAGTGTTGACGTTGGGTATATCAAGACCGGACTCGATAATGGTGGTCGAAATGAGCACCTGTGTCTCCCCGGCGGCGAAGCCCATCATCACGTCCTCAAGTTCCCTTTCGTTCATCTGTCCGTGTCCTATGGCTATGGTCGCTTCGGGCACTATCTCATGTATCTGCCTTGCAGCTCCCTGTATGCCTCTTACCCTGTTGTATACGACATAGACCTGGCCTCCTCTTGCCAGTTCCCTTCTTATGGCTGCCCTTATGGCGTCATCGTCCTGCTCCATTACATAGGTCTGGACAGGATATCTGTCCTCGGGAGGCTGCTCTATGACCGACATGTCTCTCACTCCTATGAGGGACATGTGTAAGGTCCTTGGAATAGGCGTAGCCGAAAGGGTAAGCACGTCAACGTTTTCTTTGAGTTTCTTTATGACCTCTTTATGCTCTACTCCGAATCTTTGCTCTTCGTCTACGACTAAAAGTCCGAGATCCTTGAATTTGACGTCCTTGGAAAGAAGCCTGTGAGTACCGACGATTAGGTCTATATCGCCCTTTGCAAGCTTATCTACTATGGCCTTTCTTTCCTTTTCATCCTTGAACCTTGAGAGCATGTCTATGGCGAATGGATAGCCCGCAAAACGGGACAGGAAAGTGTGATAATGCTGATTTGCAAGGACCGTGGTGGGAACAAGGACCGCAGCTTGTTTGCCCTGCTCAAGGCACTTGAAAATAGCCCTTGCAGCAACTTCGGTCTTGCCGTAGCCCACGTCTCCGCAAAGGAGCCTGTCCATGGACTTAGGGCTTTCCATATCCTTTTTGATCTCCTCCACGCAGCGGAGCTGGTCTTCTGTCTCAACATAGGGGAAGGAGTCCTCGAACTCCTTTTGCCAGGTGCTGTCGGGTTCAAAAGCAAACCCGGGAGCAGCGGCCCTTTTGGCTGCGTTTTTGAGGAACTCCTCGGCCATCTCCCTGATACTGGCCTTTGCCCTTGATTTGATGGTCTGCCACTCAGAACCCGAAAGCTTTGATATCCTTGGCGCCACTGAATCGGAACCCATGTATTTCTGGATGTTCTCCATCTGGTCCACGGGAACGTAAAGTACGTCTTTGCCGGCGTACTGTATCTTAAGATAATCTCTGGTGGACCCGTCCACGGTCATCTTGACTACGCCTGTAAACTGACCTATGCCGTGTATCTCATGGACCACGTAGTCGCCGGGCTGGATATCGGTGAAGGCCTTGATGGGAACTCCTCTTCTGGTCCTTCTTCTCCTTGAATACTTGGCCGACGGGAATATGTCGTTTTCCGATATATACAGGATCTTTTCTTCAGGTATCTCGGCTCCTGACGAGAGCACGCTGTCCACAAGTTTGACTCTGTCAAGACCTTCTCTTCCCAAAAAGTCCCTCAGGTTCACAAGTCTGTCCGCAGTGGAACAGGCCACCGTCACATCGTAGCCTTCTTTGATATACTTTTTGAGATCTTCCGAAAGCATATCCATATGACCTGCATAAACAGGAGCAGATCTTAATAGAACTCCCGGGAGATCTTTTTCAGACCTAATGACAAGGGAACCCTCGCCGAGATAATCAAGTATGGATCCCGAAGCTTCCTCCTCCGTATCCAGTACCGTTCTGTTGATGCAAACTCCCGTCAGGTTTTCAATGGATCTTTGGGTAAAGCTGTCAAAAGACCTGATGGAATCTATCTCATCGTCAAAGAGTTCTATTCTGACGGGGTCGTTCATGCCCGGTCCGAATACGTCTATAATGTCGCCCCTTACGGAAAATTCTCCGAAGGCTTCGCAGGAAGGCATCCTCTCGTAGCCCATGGCTATGAGTTCCTTTATGATATCGTCTCTTTCGGCTGTGCCGCCTCTTGAAAGGACCAGCCTGTGAGCTTTGAACACATCCACCGAAGGAAGGACCGCATCCACGGCGCTGGACGGAGCTATGACCACTATCTTTTCCTCACCTAGAAGTGCGCTTAGGACGCCGAGCCTTTGGGCATCGTAAGCCCTACTCTTTGCCTCATATCTTAGTTCCTCGCCTTCATCTTCCGGAAGCACCATGATCTTTGCACCTGAATAGAAGGCAAGGTCCGTTGCCAGCCTTCTTGCAGAGACTATGGTAGGAGTCTCTATGAGTACCTTTGATGCGCTCTTAAGCATCCTCGATATAAGGAGCGCCTGTTTGCTGTCGTTTATTCCGCTCATCTGTATTTGTCCTTAACGTGCTTTGTCCGCCCAAGGAAATACCCGGGGCGGTCTGAAAATGTTTTCGTATTTGTTTTGCCTGTTCATTATACTCCAAGTATCCCTTTTTACAAGCAATTTAATGTTTCTAAAAAGGGCTAAATATCGTAAAATATACTCGAAGGCTAAAGAAAGGAGGCTGAAAAAGTGGAAGACTGCATATTTTGCAAGATCGCAAATCACGTCATAGAGAGCAATTACGCTTATGAAGACGAGCTGATCAGCGCATTTTACGATCTGGAGCCCCAGGCTCCCGTGCACGTGCTGATAGTTCCAAAGAAACATATAGGGTCACTTGATGAGACTCAAGAAGAAGACTCTGCTCTTCTTGCCCACATCATGCTGAAGATAAAGGAGATAGCCGCTAAAGAGGGCCTGGAAAAGGGCTACAGAGTGGTCATCAATACGGGAGAAGACGGAGGACAAAGCGTCCACCATCTACACTTCCATCTACTCGGCAAAAGGGCAATGAACTGGCCTCCGGGCTGAATGCAACAAGTTAAAAGGATCTG
>JAFZSM010000098.1 GCA_017619385.1 Bacillota bacterium | reverse complement strand
TGCTGTTATCTTTTTGATACTCATAAACATTACCTCTTCCTTATAATTTATATCTATTCCATCAATAATATCTTACATTATAGGATAACATTATTCGAACTGTGTTTCAAAGGAAAACTTTAACCTTTTAACACTTTTTTTTCTGAAAGCCTCCGCTCAGCCAAGCCTTGCTTCCCTTAAGGGCTTGTCCCAGAACACCTTGCCCTTTTCTCTTTCTGCAAGCTCATCTATATGCCCCTTGATCTCGTCGGTAAAGGCTTTATCACGCTTTTTGGAACGCCTGCCGCTCCCCTCAAAAATTACTTTGCTGAAATAAGCGTCATAGGATACTGCGTAGTCTTCTTCGTCGCTGTGCGGGAAAAAGCTGACCGCTGCTTCATAGCGTATGTTTCCCGCATCGGAATCTGCGATGAGCATGACTAATGCCCCATGCCTTTTCACACCGCTGTAAGTCATTTCCGCTTCAAAGTATTGTTCATAAACATTTATAGTAGCCATACTGTCCTCCCAAAAACACAAAAACCAAATATTGACAATATTTGTATATTATGGTAATATTTTCCTGCGAGCATCGATGGGCAATCCTATTTACGTCTCTATTACCAAGCCCCCAAGTATATCTGCTTTTCTTAGAGTCCTCATTGCCCATCGAATTTTTAAATTCTTGACATGAGTCCGTTCAGGACCTGTTCTATGAGGAAGAGACTTCCCTTGATGCCCATATGGGTCTTGGGCACAAGATCGGTGTATCCCATACCGGGAAGGCTGACTTCGATACCGCAGAAAGTCTTGTTTTTAAGCATCAGCTCCGAGATCACGTTTGCATCTGAAAAGACCAGTTCAGCATGCTCGGCATCCGACAGCTCCATCCCCAGGTAATCTCTCAGAAATTCCGTGTAAGCCTTTTCCAGGGACCTGGATCCCCTTACAAAGAATCTGACTCCGCGGGGCTTACCGTAGGCCTGGCTTATATCTCTTATCTTGTGCCAGGCAAGAGCTCTTGCCCTTTCGCTTTCTTCCATGAAAACATCGCTTTTGCGACCCAGGATACTGCAGATATCCCCCACCATCTTTTCCGCAGCGGAAAAGCCTATGGGCAGGGAATCGCAAAGGTAATAGGGCATGCCGAGAAGCTCTTTCAAATACTCTGCAGATTCAAGGCCGGACTCCGGATAAAGGACCACGTTGAGATCCGCTTCGGGAATCCTTTCGAATTCTTCAAAGCTGCAGCCCGCACAGGGTACGGCGTTTACGTCTATGTCGCAAAGACCCAGTATCCTTCTCAGTTCCTCCAGGTCTCCTTGTATATATCTATGCCATATGGAAGGACCCAGGAGGTTGACCGATCTTCTCTCCTTTTCCCTGCCACCGTATTTCTTTCCTTCCCAAAGGGGAGCGCCTACCTGTTTCATGAGGGAGAGCATGCCGTAAGAAAGGCCGTACTCCAGGTCTAAGGAATAGCCGGAAGACTCGAGCATGACCACTCTCTTGCTTCCCAGCTTTTCCCTGGCAAGTTCCAGGAGGTTGTCTCCTATGAGGGCAGCTCCCGGGGAGTTGATTATGCATATGATGTCGAAGTCAATATTCGCCGTTATGTAATCTATGGCGGCGCTGACCTTGTCCTTGGTGCTGTAGACATAGTCGTAGCCGTCAAGGTAGGTGCAGGGCACTCTTTCCTGGCGGAAGAACCAGTCGTTCAAGGTGTTGTAGTCAACGGGAGCTTTTTCGCCGTTCGAACCGTCGGGAAGATAGAGGACGGGACGTATCATGAGATACTGGGACGTTGTGCTGTGGTAGAACCTGCAGCCCATGGGTCCGTTCAAAAGGACCACGGTGTTGCCCATGCCCTCAAGAGCAAATATCATACCTGTGATGCTGTCAGGAGAAATACTTTTCAAAGTAGACTCTGTCATTTGTCCATTCCCCCTCTCTTCTGTTTTCCAAAAGCAATGCCCAGCGGTCGAGAACATCTATGCCGGAGTTAAAGCCCACCTTTTGAGTCATGGGCAGACTGTCGGTGATAAAGGCTTTATCCTTCAGTGTCTCGGTGTAGTTTGTTATGACCAGGTCGGGCTTCATTTCTTCTATGGCCTTGAATACCTCGTCTCTGCTCTTTATTTCGTGGATCTTTTCCTTTCTTGCCGGATCCGAAGTGACCCTCAGTTCCTGCCTTAAGTAGTTCAAAACTCCTATCCAGGCAAAGTCCACACCTGCTTTTTCAGCCGTATCGAGGAGCCAGTCCACATCGGCATTGATGGTGTTTATGACGACCTTTTTTCCTTCAAGCAAGGGTTTCAGCCTTTCGATCTCGGAGAAGAACTTTTCCCTCTCAGCCTCGAGCACAGCCTCCACCTTTTCGCTGCATCCGAAATACTCCGCTATATCACTTAAGAACTCTTCCGTTGCGCTGTAGCCTACGGGCAGGCAGTGGCTGAAGAAATCACAGCCATACTCCTCCTCGAGCCATGCTTTGAGCTTCATGTTGTCAGGGCTTTCCGACGCAAGTATGTTAAGAGGCGCCGCTGTCAGGCCCCTTATCTCATCTGCCGTTGCATCTCCGAGAAAGCGGCAGCTTATGGATATGCCCATATCTCCAAGAAGCCTTTTGATCGTCTCGTAGTTTATATCCTTGTTATTGTTTACGCCTACCTCTCCTATGAGGTTCACTGTCATCGCTTTTTTGGGCAGGCCCTTTTGTATGAGCCTTTCCCCTATTTTCCTCTGGCACATCTCTATGCCGTGCATATAATCGCCTGAGATATCTCCGTCGGCAGGTATGACTATGACAGGGATATCGTCTGTCGACATATCTTCTGCTGAAAGCACGTCGTCACCTATGATGCCGCTGACGCAGGAGCTGATGACCACAACGGCTCCGGGGCGTTTGTCCATCGCTTCTTTCACCGCGCTTCTCAGCTTGTCTATGGCTCCGAAGACCACGTCGTGGTCGTTTATCTGCGTAGTCTCGAAATTGGGACTGATGGCGGAAGGCATGAGTATGCCTCTGCTGAAGAGGTTCCTCCTGCCGGGAGCTGAGATGTTCTGCCAGGTATAGAAGGAGCAGGACTTGGGCGAATGAGCTATGACGATACCGTCTGTCAGGTGTACGGCCGCAGTGGCGGCTCCGTTGAAGGCGCAGCCGTAAAGGGGAAGCCTTGATGAAGGCAGCTTAGGGCTTTCCGCCTCCTGCTCTTCGCAAAGACCGCATTCTTCGCAGGACTTGAGTGCGTCCAAAGAAAGGGGCTGCTTTTCCTTTCTTTTTTCACCTTCCAGGACTATGGCCTCGAGCTCTTCATCTTCTAAAGGCAAAGCTTCGTAAAGGGGAAGATCACCGTCCACAAGGGCCGCCAGATCTTCAAAGACCTTTCTTTCTTCGCCGGGGATATTGAGCTCCATGACGGTGCGCTTTTCTTCTTCTGCCCTTGCGAAGAGATCGCTTCTTGGGACCACAGCGCATATGGGGAGCTTTACCGCCTCAGCAAAGCGCTGCACTCTCTCTTCTTCTCCCGCTACCATGCGGCGGTTGAATATGATGCCTGCCACCCTTTTGTGAAGACTGCCGTCGAAGTTTCTGACTCCTCTTAAAATGTTGTTGGCCGCATAAAGGGCCATGAACTCTCCGCTAGTCACAAGGAATATGGCGTCTGCATATTCTCTTCTGATGGGAACGGCAAAGCCTCCGCAGACTACGTCTCCGAGAACGTCGTAGGTTATGATGTCGTAATTTTCTTTTACTCTCTTTCTATCAAGATACTCAAAGGCCGAGATGATGCCCCTCCCCGCGCAGCCTATGCCGGGTTTGGGGCCTCCCGCTTCTATACACCCTATACCCATGTATCCTTTGCCGAGGACCTCGCTGAGTTTTGTCTCTTCAGCCGGTGTATCCCTTAAGTACTCCAGGACCGTAGGGAGCATCTTTCCTCCCATAAGCAGCCTCGTGGAGTCGTGCTTCGGATCGCAGCCTATCTGAAGGACCTTTCTTCCTCTCTCGGCAAGGGCGGCGGAAAGATCGGCGCATATGGTGGATTTTCCTATGCCCCCCTTTCCGTATACAGCTATCTCCAGTTTCTTTTCGCTCATAAAGACCCGGGGCAGCCCTGCTGCCCTTCTCCTTTCGAAAATGCCATTAACGCAAAAGTATATCTTTTGACCAATTGTACTCCATTTTGGTTAGTTATGGCAAATCAAAACCCGAAGCTTTCGCTCCGGGTCTTTCATCTTTTTTGCCAAATTAGTTGAGATCTGCGTCGAAGGGCATGAGTGCAACTGTTCTTGCTCTCTTGACAGCCGTTGTGATGGCTCTCTGATGCATTGCGCAGGCTCCGGTGATCCTTCTGGGAAGGATCTTTCCTCTTTCGGAAACGAACTTCTTCAGTGTTTCCACATCTTTGTAGTCTACAACGGATTCTTTGTCAGCGCAGAACTGGCAAACCTTTTTTCTGCGAGCGCCGCTGTAGCTCTTTCTTCTCTGATTATCTTTTTCCATTGTTTTCTCCTGTCAGTTTTGGATGTCAGAAGGGAATGTCATCGTCTGTGAGCTTTGCGAACCCGGCCGGGACCTGGTCGTCTGTGTCAAAGGGATTATCGACCTCTGACTGCTGGTAGCTCTCAGAACTTGCGTTCCCTCTGTCTAAGAATTCAACTCTGTCAGCAATGACATCGGTGGTGTATACCTTTCTGCCGTCCTTCTCATAAGAACCGGTCTGGATACGTCCGGTCACGCCTACCATGCGTCCCTTGGACATGTATCTCTCTACGAGTTCTGCAGTCTTTCCGAAACATGTGATGCCGATAAAATCCGCATCCTGTTCACCTTCTTTTGCGAAAGGTCTGTTGACTGCCAGCGTGAACTTTGCAACTGCTGTCTGGCTGCCTGAGCTGTAGCGTATTTCCGGATCTCTTGTAAGTCTTCCGATCAAAGATACTGAATTCATAGCTTTACCTCTTCTTACTTCTCGTCCTTGTTGATGATGATGTGTCTCATGTATGCGTCAGCTATACGAAGTCTTCTGTCCAGTTCCTTCGGAAGCTCAGGCTCTGCTGTAAACTGCATTACTACGTAGTATCCTTCGTTCTTCTTCTGGATAGGATAAGCAAGCTTCTTGAGACCCCAGACATCTGTTTCGGACACTTCGCCGGCTTCTGCGATGATGTTCTTTACGTTCTCTATCGCAGCTTCCTTTTTGTCATCCTCCAGAGCAGGATCGATGATAACCATCAGCTCGTACTTATTCATTTTTTCACCTCCCTATGGTCTTTAGTGGCCGGACTTTTCTTCCGGCAGAGAGCATTGTGTAAGACGAATGCAAAGGGTATTATACCCATGCACCGGTCAAATTGCAAGCACTATCTTTAACCGAATAAAAACTCAACTATCGCTTTGAATCGCCGGCATTGTTGTTACAGATCGTTTCAGATTCTGATATAATATATTTAGTAGCCTCATTTTCCAAAACACATTCAAGGAGGTTTATATGGATTATAATCTTCTGAATTATTTTAACACGGTCTGTGAAGAAGGAAGCATTGCTGCAGCGGCCAAAAAGCTTTACATCACCACCTCCGCACTAAGCCAGGCGATCAAACAACTGGAAAGCGAGATCGGGTATCCTCTTTTTGACCGCGTCAACAATAGATTGAAGCTGAACGACCACGGAAAAGCGATCAAGCAGCATTCAGAGGTGATCATCAAAGATTTCCATGATCTTGAAACCACTATCGCAGGCTTCAGTCCCATGCGGCTATCCATTAAGATATGCGCTGACGATTCTTCCTCTCTTCGGTACTACCTTCCGATCGCCATCGAATCTTTCCCGAATGTACTTTTTTCGGGATCTCTCGTGTCACAAAAAGATGTAAAACAGATGCTGCTTGACAAAGACTGTGATATTGCTTTCTCTTCTTATGATTATCACAATGATCCTAGGTTTTATTCACTGCCCTTCGGCGATGACCGAATGTTCGCTTACATCCCAACAGTCTATCCGCTGTCCGAAAGACAAAGCATCTCCCTGGCGGATCTGAACGGTTATCCGATCCTTTTGACAAATCCAGAAACCACTACCACTAAGGTCATTCAAAAATCTTTGAAGCAGAAATGCCCCGAAAGAGATGTTACCGTAATCGAGGACTACGGCGTATATAAGCAGATCCTTGCCACATCACAACAGTATATCTCATTCGTAAGCTGGATCGGCACCCACTTTTACAACGACAGTGATTTCAGAAAATACGTCCTCCTTACGGATCCTGAATTCAGACACACGATATATCTGATCTATTTAAAAGAAAATGAAGAAAAATTGAGAGGTTTCCTCGAATGGATCAGAAATTCATACAAAAAACTCCTTGTATGATACGAGTCTAGTTCCCGCTCTTCAACTGTCAATAGACAGCTTTTCCCAATCGATCACCTCTATATTTGTACCGCAGGCCCATCTTTTAGTCTTTCTTAACGTTTTGCTAAGAAATACAATCTTTTATTGTTCACACTTCCATAATATGATCTATTTGTAAAAGTAGTGCAGATGACAAAGGAGGTCATTATGGACAGGAATGAAAAAGTAGAATTCACAATGGAGGGTTATCAAAAAGTGCTGGAGGCGCTGAATATTGAAGGAGTAGCGTCTTCCACAGTTGCAAACGGTAATTCTTCTGCAACCGTGACAAATGATAAGCCAGCAGAACTTAAAGCTGCTCTGCTCGCAGAAGTAGCGATGAATTTTCTTCTTTAAGGAGGCTTCATAATGGAACAGGAAAAAGCAAAAGAGCTCCTGGCAAAGCGCCAGAAAATGTTTGATGACGTGGCTAACTTCGTACCGCAAAAGCAAACCCCTATACTTGAAAACCTATTTAAGTGGAAATTCCTTGACACGGAGATCGAGCCAAAACCGACCCCTTGGGAATTCCTCACCAACTGGGATCTGATGGAGCAGGTCGTAAGAGAGCATCAGGAACGCTACGATCCGGATCTTTCGTGCGATATAGGAACAAGAAACAATATGAATCTGAACGTCACACTTGGACATTCTCAACACCAGATGCTGAACAAAGATGAGGGTGTCATTCAAGCTATAGACGAAGACAGACTCGGCAGCGCAGAAGCTCTGCTGGAAGTCGCTGCAGATCCTATAAAATACGCATGGACAAAGGCTTCAAAGATCACATTCCCTGACGGCCTCACCTTCGGCCAGATCGAAGATGCATGCAAGGCTGTTGATGACTTCAATAATTTTGCAGCAAGGATCAACCAGGTGATGAACGATGAATATGGACTTCCTTCTACCGTAAAAGCAGTTTCTATTTGTCCGCTGGAATCTCCGGGCATGTATTACCGCGGTTTGAAGAATTTCTCACTCGATATGAGAAGAAATCCTGAGATACTCGATGAATACAACCAGCTCATGCTGCCCGGATTCCTCAAGACAATCTCTGACGCCTGCGATGCCCCGAGAGGAAATGCGGTGTATGAAGACTGGGCGGTGCTCCTGATCCACAGCATCATGAACAGAAAACAGTTTGAGCGATTCATGTGGAAAGGGACCTGGCAGAAAGCTTTTGAGATACTTGCTGAAAAAGGCGGAAAGGCTCTCATGTTCGTAGAAGCCGGCATACTGCCGATCGCAGATTTCCTGTGCGAAGTGCCCAGGGGCGTACTCACGACTTATTACGAATACGGCGATCCGTTCGAAGTACACAAAGCCATTCCCAATATGGCAATAGCATATTATCCGCAGCCGTATCTGACATACAATACTCCTGAAGAGGCCGTGGACATGGCAAAGAAACTTGTCGAAGGCATGGGCCCCGGATACATGTACGCAACGAACAAGATGATCGAATCATACAGCGATCAAAAAAGAGAAAACGTGTTCGCAGTATATAACTATCTGAGAAACCATTAGATCTTATACGCTGAGACCAAAGGATCTCGGCGTTTACAAAGACCCTTCCCCGAGCAATGAAGTAAACCCCTTTCGTTAGAAAAACTCTAATGAAAGGGGTTTTAAGTATATCGTTTCTTTGTTTTTCAACATTCTAAAAGGGCTGCGATATACCGCAGCCCCTTGGCCAAGATGTTTTTATCGATCCGATCCTTACTGATTCTGAGGTTTGTGCATTGCGCGTATCACTATCCAGAGTACAGCAAGCACTGCGCACACGAAGCTTCCATAGACCACCGTAAGACGAGGATCTGAGTTTCCTGAAATGTTTGCTACTAAAGCTGTGAACGGCGATGCGCCGAACGCCCCTGCATTGAGGCATGCTGCAAATATTCCGGATGCAGCACCGAGCTGTTCTGCCGGAACAAAGGTCTGATAATCCATCATTGCTGCAGACCAGGTCGTGAATACGCCTATACCGGATAATGTTATCCCTATGTAAAACATGATCAGGTTGTGTCCGAAAGCTACGCAGAACATGGGCAGGACATACAGAATAAGGCATACAGGAAGGGTAAGCTTATGCTTGATCACCTTGTACATCACTCCGAAGATAGCTCCTGCTATCATACCGCCCACTGTGTAGAAAGACAGAACCGTTCCGGCTGCTGCCGCAGTTCCCATGCCTTCGCCTGTGATGATAGCGCTCATATTGAGGCAAAGAGGATAATACCCTATAAACATCACTCCGTAAACGATGGCGATGAGCCAGGCGCGGAATGGAAGCGGTTTCTTCTCAACAGCAGCTTCCGATGCTTCATCAGAGACTTCCTTTTCAGGTTCGGGAAGGAAGATAGTCATCAGAATAAGGGGGATGAGAAGGAACAGATGGCAAAGCCATGTAGCATTGAGGTTTCTGGCGCATACTATGCCGGCAAGATTCTGGATGACCACTCCGGTCACATTCTGCATGATGTTGCCTGCCCCGAGCATACCGGCGCTCTTGTCCTTAAAGAGCCGAAGCACCAAAGCATTTCCAAGAGGCATCGTAAGTCCGTTGCCTATACCGAAGAGCGCCCTGCTTGCCAGTACTACAGGAAAGCTGCGTACAAAGAAGGGGATAATACCGCCTACAAGTGCGATCAGGCATCCGAATATCGCCAATGTGCGATATTTGATCTTCTTTCCAACGATGGCGCCGCCTATAAGGTTGCAAGGCACCATTATAAGGGACGGAAGCGTTGCAATGAGAAGGATCGTTGAGTACGAGACCTCAGAATACTGTTCCGCAAAACCCGCAAGAGCAGGATTGACGATGAATGCTGCCTGAGAGATAAGGAATATCGACAGCACTCCCAGAGACATTGTTGTATTGTTTTTCTTCATTTGTTTTTACCTCATAAAATATGTTGATCACCCTTTGTACTGTCCGACGAACTCACATACAGCCTGGAAATTTTCTCCCTTCATATCGCTTGCATAGGTAAGCATCTTATTTGCAGCCAATACGAGACCTCCGTCGTGTCCAAGCTCATCGATAGCCTTTTGAGCATCTCTGATGTTTTCCTCTTTTGTTCCCATTCCGAGAGTATAGGTATTGAGACCTCCCTGGAGGCATATATTCGGATACTTTTTTCTGATCTCAAAAGGATCGTCCGTTTCGATCATAAGGGTGACTGTGCCCTTCTTGTAATCGTTGTAAAAGTCTCCGATATGATCGAAGGAACCTTCGGTCCACCAGTATGTCTGCTTACCGCGCTCCTGAGCATAACCAAGGAACTTTCTTAAGTACGGAGCATGGAATCTTTCAAATTGTTTTCTGCTGAGAATGACAGAAGAAAGCATGCCGGATGTATAGTCGTAGCATTCGCTTACTTCCTCAAGACTGTCGGCAGCTGCCTTGAATCCGTTCCATCTTGCGTCGTCTGCTTTCATGCAGTAATCATATATCTCATCCCCATGACGACGAATCTCGACTCCGAGAGTTTTGATCCCTATCAAGGTATTGAAGAGGTCGTCAAGATTGGTGCCGAAATGCAGAGTTTCCATCTCAAGAGGTTCACCGTACACATAACGGATCTCCTTGTCATAACGCTCACGCTTTTCGTTGAGTTCTACCATCACTTCCGCAGCTTTTGCAAACTGTTCCGGAGTATAATTCTTAACTGCCGGATAGCGGCGCGGAAGAGCCTTTTCCCACATTACCCTGTTGTAGTCTGTCAGCATCAGAGGAAGGTCTTCGATATCGATAAGACGCTCAAAGCTTACGTTGACATTGTTTCCTTCCGCATTGAACATGACATCCCCGGGGCCGCCCGCTGCCTGAAGGGCATCGTTGACTTTGAAAGTATTGCGCCACATGGAGTTGATGCAGTTGATATGATCGAACTTGTACAGCTTTATGGCACGTATCATACATTCTCTTTTGATCTCATAATCGCGTCCTGCTTCTGCAAGAGTATATCCGGCATCTGTAAACTGCCATGTGATCATATGCCCCATAATGGGCGTCTGATCGGGTCTTTTCCACTGCTGCGCATCGCGAAATCTTTTGATCTTGGTATTCAGTGTTTTTTCTATTTCTTCATTTACCGGTTTTTCTGCTTTTCTGAAAACAGATGTATTTGCGGCGTTAACTTTTTCTTTATAATCTTCACTCATAGTCTTTTTCCTCCCAAACCACTTTCAAATCATATTCCGAGAGCTTTCCCGAGGAAACCCATAAGAAATGCCATACGTTCATCATCATTATCGGGCAGATAATCCATATGCTTAATGATCTCTTTTGGTCCCTGATCGAAGTTCAGGATGTCAAAGCCATCGTTTCTTTTATCTTCCATTACTTTTCTTTCCTTTCAAACACCTAAGGACTGACCGTTCACAGACATCCGGCAAAAGATCCGGGTGGTACCATTCCCGATTTTTTCTCCGTCTGCTGCCACGCTATTGCTGATATAATTCTATATCAATCTTGTAAATAAAAAAGCGCATGTTTCTTAACGAATCGTAAATCAAATCTTAATGTCATT
>JAFZSM010000097.1 GCA_017619385.1 Bacillota bacterium | reverse complement strand
CTCGCCTATGGCCATGAGGATGATGCTCCTTGCATGCATTATGGACTTGATGCCCATGGTGACAGCCTGCTTGGGAACTTCATCTATGCTCTTGAAGAACCTGGAGTTTACCTCTCTTGTGTTCTCTTCAAGGTCTACCACATGAGTGAGGGAATCCCAGGGCGTACCGGGCTCGTTGAATGCGATGTGTCCGTCTACGCCTATGCCGAGGATTTGAAGATCGATGCCGCCGGCTGCTTCTATCTGAGCGTCGTAGGTTTTGATATTCTCAAGGTTGATGCCGTCGGGAACATGAGTTCTTGACTTGTCGATATCGATATGATCGAAGAGGTTGTGGTCCATGAAATAGCGATAGCTCTGGTCATGGCTTCCGTCGAGGCCTACATACTCGTCAAGGTTGAAGGTGGTGACGTCTTTGAAGGAGATGACTCCTTCTTTGTTTAGCCTTGCCAGTTCTGCGTAGAGTCCCAAAGGTGTGGAGCCTGTAGCTCCTCCGAGGACTGCGTTGGGCTTTCTCTTCAGGAGCTCAACGTACTGCTGTGCTGCCATCTTTGCGATTTCACTTTCGGATCCGATTATAACTTTCATTCTTTTCTCCTTTGCGCTCGAAATGGAGCGCTTCCTAAAATTCTGATTTCTATCGATTTATTGACCTTGAGGGACCGGGGTCCCTCGAGCCATATCACTCTGTTCTCTTTTCGACTATACGTCCATCGTTTTTCTTGATGGAGTTGGCCGGTACCACGCCTCTTGAGCAGGTCGTGGGATACACGGTCGCGTTTCTGCCCACCACCGAACCCGGGTTGAGCACTGCATTGCAGCCTATCTCGCACCAGTCGCCGAGCATGGCTCCGAACTTTCTGCGTCCGGTCTCCATCTGCTCATCGTCGGATTTGACGACGACGTTCTTTCTGTCGGACTTGACGTTGGACGTCACGGAACCTGCGCCCATGTGAGCATGATATCCGAGCACCGAGTCTCCTACGTAATTGTAGTGAGGCACCTCGCAGTTATCGAATATGACTGCATTCTTTACCTCGCAGGAGTTGCCCACTACAGAGCTTTTGCCTACGATGGCGCTTTCACGGATGAATGCGCAGTGGCGCACTTCGGCGCCGTGGTCGATGATGCAGGGCGCTCCTATATATGCGCTGGGGTATACCTTTGCGTCCTTTGCGATCCAGATGCCTTCCGAAGGATTGTCGAATTCGTCAGCCGGGAGTGTCGGACCGAGCTTGAGTATAAATTCCTTTATATCTCCGAGAACTTCCCAGGGATATTCCTTTCCGTCAAAAAGTTCTGCGGCGATGGTGTGCTCCATATCAAAGAGCTCGCTGATTTTTGGTATCATTTCATCCTCCTACTTGATCTTGATGAGTTTTCCGGCTTGTTTCATTGCTGCGATCATGGAATCGACTGCTTCTTCTGCATCTTCCATGGTGAAAGCTTCGGACATTACTCTGAGCACAGGCTCTGTGCCTGATTTTCTGAGAAGTACTCTTCCTGTCTCACCGAGCTTTGCAGCAGCTGCTTCCACTGAGGCCTTTACGATAGGATCTTCCATGGTCTCGTCCTTGTCTGTAACGACGACGTTCTTGAGGACCTGAGGATACATGGTGACTCCTTCGACCAGCTTTGACAGGGTACTCTTCTGCTTGACTACGGTCTGCATCACCTGGATGGCCGTGAGCACTCCGTCTCCTGTGGTTGCGTATTTCTTGAAGATGATGTGGCCTGACTGCTCTCCTCCGATAAGGTGGCCGTTCTCAGCCATGTTCTCGTATACGTATCTGTCTCCTACAGCTGTTTTCTCATATCCTATGCCCAGCTCGTCGAGGGCCTTGTAGAGTCCGAAGTTGCTCATGATGGTGGTGACCACTTTGCTGTCTCCCAGTTCTCCGGTCTCCTTCATGTACTTGGCGCACATGTACATGAGCTCGTCTCCGTTGACTTCTCTGCCGTATTCGTCTACGGCAAGACATCTGTCCGCATCGCCGTCAAAGGCAAAGCCGATGTCGAGGTGGTTCTCTTTTACGAACTTGCAAAGTCCCTCGATGTGAGTGGATCCGCAGTCCTTGTTGATATTGAGCCCGTCGGGATGATCGTTGATGACGTGAGTCTCTGCTCCGAGCGCATCGAATACGTTCTTTGCGATCTGCCAGGTAGACCCATTGGAGGGGTCAAGTCCTACCTTCACTCCCTTGAAGGAGCATGTGGCGAGGCTGATGAGATAACCGATGTAGCGGTTCCTTCCCGCTGCGTGGTCGATGACGCTTCCCACGTTGGCGCCTGTGGCCAGGGGGACTTCCCAGTCTCCGTCAAGATAGGCTTCCACCTTGTCGAGGACTTCGTCCATCATCTTTTCTCCGTCTCCGTTGATGAGCTTGATCCCGTTGTCCGTGAACGGGTTGTGGCTTGCAGAGATCATCACTCCGCAGTCGAACTTCTCTGTCCTTGCAACGTATGCAACGGATGGAGTGCTGGTGACGTGAAGCAGATAGCAATCGGCGCCTGCAGCTACGATGCCTGCAGCCAGGGCGTCCTCATACATATAGCTGGATCTTCTCGTATCCTTACCTACAACGATCTTTGCTCTGTAATCTGCCGGATGCTTGAGCTCCGGATTCGCCCCGTAGTACCAGCCTATGTAAAGACCGATCTTGAAGGCGTGCATTGCAGTCAGATCAACATTTGCTTCCCCGCGGAAGCCGTCTGTTCCAAAATACTTACCCATAATTTATTTCTCCCTTACGTAAACGCTTACCGTTTCAGGCGATAAGCTAATATTAACTCCTGAGATCTGGGTGGACGCCGTGATCTTTACGGTGGTGTTGCCCAGAATGAACTTGGATCCGTCGACGCTCAAAGTAACGTCCGCCGCCGACATGGTCCTCAAGGTGGCTATGGGCCCTGTGACCGTAGCCGTTATATATGCCTCTTCTGAAAGAGAGTATGATGCGTAAAGATTGTCTGCGAGATCCTTGGTCGCTATCTCATAGGGATAGTAGAAGAATTCCACGCTCCCCGTATCTGCCAGATCTATCTCCAGCTTTATATCCCTGTCCTTTTCCGAAAGATATATGCCCTCGGGAAGTATGGGCACTATGGGAAATTCCGCATCTCCGTAGATCCCCTCTATATCTATATCTTCCGAATAAACCTCCGTCACCTCTGCAAGGATGGACATGGGTCCTTTGACCGTGATAGTGGACGGGGTCGTGATCTTGTTCACGCTGGCGCCTGCCCAGGGCTGACCGTAATATCCCGTATTCAGCACCACGGATTTCGTGGAATAGTTGGTGGCGGCGACCAGGATCACGGGATCGTCCACCCTCACCTTGCCCGAAAAATCATTGCCGGCACTGTCCCTTACCTGTCCCGTAAGGCTGAGCTCCGATACTTTTTCATATTCAAGGTTCGAAGCATCCACCGTAACCACAAAACCTCCGACTCCGGCTACGAGCTTCTTGGCTCCGTAGACTTCGATATACTCAGGGTATACAGAAAGGACTGTAGCTTCATAGCCGTTTTTGGAACTGCCTGTATAGACCACTTCGACGGGGACGGTCTTGGTCTCAAGCTCGTCCACATAGACCTGTATTTTTCTTGAACGTATATCCTCGACTGTGTACTCGCGGGGAACTGCCACTTCCACGGTGATGAAATCCTGCCCCAGGGTGAGTTCCGACACGTCGGCCGTAGCCACAATATTGTCCATAGGCAGAGTGGAAAGGTCTGTCCTGGTTCCCCTGACCGTGATATCCACTGTATAGTCTCCGCTTCCCTCTATTGCCAGGTTGTTCGCGTAAAGGGTATCCATACCGGTCAAAGTCACCGGAACGTTTCTGATCGTCGTTGTCGACGACGGATTGACTACGTTTATGACGTACACCCACAAAGCTATCGAAATAAGGACGGAGGTGATGAGCCTTACTATTTTACGACTTTCCATTTATCTTCCTCCATAATCCCGTGACTTTGGACATGAGCGTATCGTCCCGGCCGCCGTTGAGGTAGGCGTCGAGGAGTTGTTTCTCCACGCTCTTGAGATCGAGAAACCTTGAGAGCTTGCCGTTCTTGGCAGTGGAGATGATGCCTGTTTCTTCCGATACTATAATAACGAGAGCGTCGGACACTTCGGAGATGCCTATACCGGCTCTGTGCCTTGTGCCCAGGTCTCTTGAAAGGTTCTGATTCTGTGAAAGAGGGAGGACGCAGCCTGCGGAATATATCCTGTCGCCGCGGACGATGACGGCGCCGTCATGGAGAGGCGCCCCTTTGTAGAAGATGTTGTTGAGAGCTTCGGTGGTGAGCTTTGCATCTATGATGGTACCGCTCTCCGCTACATCGTCGAGAGCCGTTTCCTGCTCCACCACTATGAGGGCTCCTTCTTTTCTCGCAGAGAAATACTCCACGGACCCGACTATGGCCTCCACTACGGCCATGTTGTACTCCGTGCTCATTGACGTCTGCTTGAAACCGATGCGGCTGGAACGGCCGAGGAAATCGAGAGCTCTTCTCAGCTCAGGCTGGAAAACTACGACTATGGCAATAAGCCCTATATTCAGGACCTTGCCTATCATCCATGAAAGAACATACAGGTGACAAAGATCTGCAAGGAATGCGATGGCTATGACTACGAATATGCCTTTTGCCAGCTGAGCAGCCCTTGAAGACCTGAGGAATCCCAGAAGGTTGTATACGATAAAGCTTACTATCGCTATATCGATAATATCCGTGATACTGATCCCTGTTAGAATGCCTGTGATGTATTGACCCAAAGATGATCTCCTTTTCACTATAAATGACATTATATTATATTACTTCAACACATTTTTTGACAATACAAATTAGTTATCTGTCCACAAAAAACATGGAAAAAGCGTATGAGCTGAGGAAAATTCTTCTGCCTCTTTTGTTAGTCTCTTCTTTGTGATATCCTAAAAGCAGGTACAAGCGAGGTCTACGATGAACAAAGAATATTACGTCAATACATTGCAGGTGGGAGAAGAACTGACCGACTTTTTCATGGTCAAGGGACCTTCGGTGAAGATTGGTTCCAACCACAAAACATACTTCGATATAACCCTGTGCGATAAAACAGGTGAGGTCAACGGAAAGAAGTGGGACGTCGATGAAGTCGAAGCTTCCAATCTCGGAAAGCTCAAAGACGGTGACATAGTCAAAGTGAGAGCCAGCGTTTCCGAATGGAACAACATCAAGCAGCTTCGCATAGCAAGGATAAGAAAAGCGGATCCTGAGGCCGACGGACTTGAGATGTCAGACTATATCAAGGCTGCCCCCGAGGCACCTCAGAGCATGTACGACTTCATCTGGGACAAAGCCCAGGATATAACGGACGAAGGTCTTAAACAGGTCTGCACCGACGCCCTGACGGAGAACAAGGAAAAGCTCATGTTCTATCCCGGTGCCATGAGGAACCACCACGCAGAATTTGCAGGTCTTCTCTATCACACCAAGCGCATGCTGGACCTCGGCATAAGAGCCTGTGAGGTGTATACGGACCTGGACAAAGACTGGGTCATCTGCGGAGTCATAATGCACGATATGGAAAAGCTCAACGAGATAGAGTCCAACGAACTGGGCATGTCCGGCGGTTACACCATGAAGGGCAACCTGCTCGGCCACATAGTCCTGGGCACCATACGTATGGAGGAAAGGGCCAAAAAGGCAGGTCTTTCCGAAGAGAAGACAGTGATGCTCCAGCACATGATACTGGCTCACCACTACGAACCGGAATTCGGGTCTCCCGTAAGACCCATGTTCCCCGAAGCTGAACTTCTCCACTACCTCGACATGCTTGATGCCAAGATGTTCGATTTTGAAGCAGCCCTTGAGAGCGTCGACGGAGGTCACTTCTCCGAAAGAGTCAGGACCCTGGACAACAGGATGATATACAAACCCAGCTTTAAATGAAAGAAGAAAAAACGGGAACAGCTGCGGAGCTGATCTTTCACAACGAATCCAATTACTACACTATACTGCTCTTCGAAACTGAAGAAGAGCAGTTTTTTGCAGTGGGAAATATGGCTTACCCCAAGGTGGGCAGAAGCTACCGCCTCATAGGCGAGTGGAAGAACCATCCCAAATACGGAGAACAGTTCGCCTTCTCCTCTTCGGAGGAACTTGAACCTACCACCGCAGAAGGGATAGCAGCTTTTCTTTGCTCAGGCATCATCAAAGGCATAGGTCCCAAGATGGCTGCAGCCATAGTCAGAAAGTTCGGAGCAGATACCCTGGACGTCATACTCAAGACCCCCGAAAGACTCCCTGAAGTGGCCGGTATAGGAACGGCAAAAGCACGTGCCATAGAAGACGGATACCGGGAGCACAGGGAATATGCAGACACTGTCCTGGCGCTGTCTGACTACGACATTTCCGCAAATGTGTGTATGAAACTTTACAAGGCTTACGGAAAAGATGCCGTAAAGACCATAAAGGACAACCCATACACCCTCATCGGAGACATCTACGGCATAGGATTCAAAAAGGCCGACAAGATCGCCGTGTCAGTCGGCATAAAGAACGACTCACCCCACAGGATCAAAAGCGGCATCAAGTACCTGCTCTCACAATTGGTGGGCTCCGGAGATACATATGCTCCCGCTGCGGAGTTTACGGAAAACGCAGCCCGCTTCCTCGACGTGACGAGGGAACAGGTATCGGACTGCGCCTTTGAGATGGTTATGGACGGAGATCTTTGCAAAGACCTCATAGACGGCAGCGCCGTCTACATGCTCTTTTCATATTACAGGGCGGAGAGGTATGCCGCGGCGAAGCTTTACGAACTTTGTACCTCTGAGCTTTCCGGCATCGCCGTGTCTGCAGAAAACCTCATCAAACAGGAAGAGACCAGGAGCAACATCAGACTATCTGAAAAACAAAAAAATGCGGTGGAAGCTTCCATAAAAAACGGCGTACTGGTAATAACCGGAGGCCCTGGCACAGGAAAAACCACCATCATAAACACCATACTTTCCATATATGACTACGCAGGGCTTTCCACTGCCCTTGCAGCGCCCACGGGAAGAGCTGCAAAGAGGATGCAGCAGGCCACCGGCCGTTCTGCCTCCACCATACACAGGCTTTTGGAATACGCCTACGCTGACGGCGAAGACAGGATGATATTCGGAAAGAACGAAGAAAACCCCCTTGGCTACGACTGCATCATCATAGACGAAATGTCCATGGTGGACATACTTCTCATGGAGGCTCTCTTAAGAGCAGTCAGTCCCGGCACCCGCCTCGTACTGGTCGGAGATGCGGATCAGCTCCCTCCGGTCGGCGCAGGGAACGTCCTTAAAGACATACTGGGCTGCGAGACCATCCAAAGCTGCAGGCTGACGGACATATTCCGCCAAGCGCAGGAAAGCGCCATAGTGGTGAACGCCCACCTCATAAACAGGGGAGACCATCCGGCTTACAACGAGAAAGGTCAGGACTTCTTCATGGTGAAGAGGTCTTCGAAGGATATAAAAGGGACCATAGCTCAGCTTTGCCAGCAAAGGCTTCCGGCTTTTTTCAAAGACCTGGACCCCTACAACGATATACAGGTCCTCACTCCTGCGAGGAAAGGAGAACTGGGCTGCGTTGAACTGAGCCGCATGCTCCAGGACAAGCTCAATCCCCCTTCTCCATCCAAAGCAGAAAAGAAGATAGGAGAGCGCATCTTCCGCGAGGGAGACAAGGTGATGCAGATCAAGAACAACTACCGCACCGAGTGGAAGAACATACACACCATGGTCCCCGGCATAGGAGTGTTCAACGGGGACATGGGGATCATAGACACAGTGGACAACGAAAACGGGATCATAGGAGTCATCTTTGACAACGAGATCTACGTCCGCTATGATTATTCCAACATAGATGAACTGGAAAGCGCCTTTGCCCTGACCGTGCACAAAAGCCAGGGATCGGAATTCCCCGTTGTGGTCATGCCCATGGCGGCTTTTCCACCCATGCTGTCCACAAGGAATCTTCTCTACACCGCTATCACCAGAGCAAAAGAAGCGGTGGTGCTCGTGGGAAATCCCGAAGTGTGCAATGCCATGGTAGACAACAACACAGCGCAGAAGCGCTATTCAGGACTGGGATACAGATTAAGGAGTTTATGGAATTTGATATATGAGTAAGCCTGTAAAAACTTGGGGGCTTGCTTTATTGAAAAAATTCGATCCGGCGGATGTTTTTAGATCTCTGCCGGATTTGATTTACCCTGAAAACCTCTACTGCGCCTGCTGCGGAGACACCATAGACAGGAAGACCCGCATACACAGCCTCTGCGACAAGTGCATAGAAAAGATAAGCTGGATATCTGACAATCCGTATATATCGTCTATGGACGATTTTGCCTTTGACGAGCTCTACAGCTGCTGCATATATGGCTATTACCCCCGGCAGATCATACACAAACTCAAATTCAAGGACGCAAGATACCTTGCAAAGCCCCTGGCAAAGCTCATGGCTGAAAGAGTGGTACTCTCACTGGGAGGTATAGACGAAGTCCGCAAGGCTTTTGACTGCATCACATTTATCCCCTCCTCAAAAGAAAAACTCCGATACAGAGGATACAACCAGGCTCAGCTCCTGGCAAAATACCTGTCAAAAGAACTGGGCATCCCCCTTGAGGAACTGCTTATCAAAACCAAAGAGACTCCTCCCGTAAGGCTCGCAGGAAGAGAAGAAAGAAAGATCATGCTGGAAGGAGTTTTTATGCTGGGACCAAAAGCTGAGCTTGCAGGCCGAAGGCTCAAAGGAGATCTACCCTTGAAAGGAGTAAGGGTACTTCTGGTCGACGACGTCCTGACAACAGGCAGCACCGCCGGCGAAGCGGCCCTCGTTCTCAAAAACGCAGGCTGCTCCTTTGCAGGCCTTTTAGTCTTTGCCTGCGGCAACGGCATTGTTCAAAGGAAATGAAAAATCCGGAGCCCCATGGGTCCCGGATCTGTCTCTTTCAAACTTTTTATGCCGATGCTTCCTCGACCGCTTCATTTTTCTCCTCGTATACTTCAGGCTCTATCTCATGCTTTGCAAGGCCGCGGAATATGAGCTTCTTTGCGATATCGTAAATGACGGCAAAGAGCGGCACTCCTATGATCATGCCTACAAATCCGAATATACCGCCGAACACCATGATGGCGAAGAGTATCCAGAAACTCGCAAGGCCGGTGCTGTCTCCCAGGATCTTCGGCCCTATGATATTGCCGTCCACCTGCTGGAGCACAAGTATGAATATGACG
>JAFZSM010000096.1 GCA_017619385.1 Bacillota bacterium | reverse complement strand
CTTTCTGGAAGATGCGAATCCCATACGGAATACTGTGTTGTCGAGTCTTGTTTCGAGCATGATGAGGAGGTTGTCTCCCGTGATGCCCTTCTTTCTTGCAGCTTTCTCAAAGTAGTTTCTGAACTGTGTTTCCTGAAGTCCGTAGAATCTCTTTGCCTTCTGCTTCTCACGGAGCTGAAGTCCGTAGTTGGAAGCTTTCTTTCTGCCCTGGCCGTGCTGACCGGGAGCGTATGCTCTTCTCTCCATGGCGCACTTTCCGCCGTAGCAGCGTTCGCCCTTGAGGAACAGCTTCTGTCCTTCTCTTCTGCAAAGTTTGCAGGAAGGTCCTGTGTATCTTGCCATATCAAATTACCTCCCTTACTAAACTCTTCTCTTCTTTGGCGGTCTGCAGCCGTTGTGAGGAATGGGTGTGACGTCCTTGATGGATGTTACTGTCAGTCCTGCTGTCTGCAGCGCTCTGATAGCAGCTTCTCTTCCGGAACCCGGGCCTTTTACGAACACTGCAACGCTCTTGAGTCCCTGATCTATAGCTGCCTTTGCTGCTGTTTCTGCGCACATCTGTGATGCGAACGGCGTGGACTTTCTGGATCCCTTGAATCCCAAAGATCCGGAGCTGCACCAGGATATTGCGTTTCCTTCAGCGTCTGTTAATGTTACGAGAGTGTTATTGAAGGAAGCTTGAATGTGAGCCTGGCCAACTTCAATGTTCTTGCGCTCTCTCTTCTTTTTACGTACAGTCTTTTTTACTGTTGCCATTGCGCTTCCTCCTTTACTTCTTTCCTCTGCCTACGGTCTTCTTGACGCCCTTGCGGGTACGTGCATTGTTCTTTGTGTTCTGACCGCGAACAGGCAGACCTCTTCTGTGTCTGATCCCTTTGTAGCATCCGATCTCCATCAGTCTCTTGATGTTGAGGGAAACTTCTCTTCTTAAATCACCCTCTGTGATGTACTCGGAATCGATGATCTTTCTGATAGCACCGACTTCGTCTTCAGAAAGGTCTTTTACTCTGGTATCGGGATTGATGTTTGCCTTCT
Source organism: Bacillota bacterium (assembly GCA_017619385.1). Taxonomy (GTDB): domain Bacteria; phylum Bacillota; class Clostridia; order Peptostreptococcales; family Anaerovoracaceae; genus RUG13409. The sequence continues at coordinate 5,546 of JAFZSM010000096.1, read as the reverse complement.
CCAGGATCTTCTTGGAGCTTGCAAGACCGATACCGTAAATATAGGTAAGTCCGATTTCAACTCTTTTGTTATTCGGTAAATCGACACCGGCTATACGAGCCATATAATACCTCCTGTATTCCTTTGGTTCTAACCCTGGATCTGCTTATGCTTGGGGTTCTCACAGATTACCATGACCTTGCCATTTCTCTTGATGACCTTGCACTTCTCGCAGATAGGTTTGACTGAGCTTCTAACTTTCATTTAATTATTTCCTCCTTGCATGGACTATTTGTCTCTCCAAGTGATTCTGCCTCTTGAAAGATCGTATGGAGAAAGTTCCATACGGACTTTGTCTCCCGGCAGAATGCGGATGAAGTTCATGCGCATTTTTCCCGAGATCGTAGCAAGTACTACGAAATCGTTCTCGAGCTTCACTCTGAACATTGCGTTCGGAAGACTCTCTACTACTGTGCCCATAACTTCGATATTATCACTTTTGGCCATATACTTGCCTTTCCTCCTTTTCCGGTAAACTCTAAGCTTGATATCCTGCCCTGTCTTTGCATGTGAGAAGGATAGGTTCTCCTTCTGTGATGACCACTGAGTTTTCGTAGTGGGCGCACATGGATCCATCGCTCATTACGACGGTCCAGTCGTTGCTCAGTACGTCTACATCCCAGTCACCGGCCGCTATCATGGGCTCTATCGCCAGGGTCATGCCCGGGACGAGTTTGGGTCCGTGTCCGGCCTTGCCGTAGTTGGGTACAGGCGGGTCTTCGTGCAGGTCTCTGCCCACACCGTGGCCCGTATAATCTCTGATGACTGAGAAGCCAGCCGCTTCGACATAGGATTGTATCGCGTGAGATACGTCTCCCAGTCGATAACCTTTTTTGCAGAACTTAAGTCCTTCAAAAAAGCTCTCCTCCGCCACCTTTATCAGCTTTGCGCATTCATCGCTTATTTTGCCTACCGGGTAGGTTCTTGCCGCATCGGAGTAATAGTCCTTGTATATGGTACCGAGGTCTACACTCACGATATCCCCTTCCTTAAGGATCTTCTTTTTGGAAGGGATACCGTGGATTATTTCCTCGTTTACCGAGATACAGGCTGTGGCGGGGAAACCGCCGTAGCCTTTAAATGCGGGCTTCATGTCGTTTTTTAATATGAAATCTTCTATCCATTTGTCCAGTTCTTTGGTGGACATTCCCGGTCTTATGACCGAGGGAAGTTCCTTCAGGATATCGGCCGTAACTTCGCCGGCTTTTATCATCAGGTCGATCTCACTTTGGTTTTTGATAACGATCATGATCTACTCTCCCAGAAGGGCGCATATCGTTTCGAACACTTCCTCCACTGGTCTGTCACCGTCAACTACGGCGTTCTTTCCGGTCTTGGTGTAGTATTCGATAAGAGGACTTGTCTGGTCCGCATAGACCTTCAGTCTGTTGAGGACTGTCTCTTCAGCGTCATCTGCTCTTTGGTAGACTTCGCCTCCGCACAGGTCGCACACTCCCTCCACCTTGGGCGGATGTGTGACTACATGATAGGAAGCTCCGCAGCCGCGGCAGACCCTGCGGCCTGCCATACGAGGCAGTATCACCTCATTCGGAACTTCGATATCGAGGACCAGGTCGAGCTCATGACCTCTTTTTTCAATAAAGCGGTCAAAATGCTCTGCTTGAAAGACTGTTCTGGGGAAACCGTCGAGAAGATATCCGTTCTTGCAGTCGTCCCAGGTGAGTCTGTCTTCTACCAGATCGCATACCAGTTCATCGGGGACAAGTTCTCCCTTGTCCATATATTCCTTTGCCTTCAGTCCCAGAGGGGTTCCCTCTTTGACGTTGGCTCTGAATATGTCGCCGGTGGAGATATGCAATACATCGTACTTTTCGCTTATCTTCTTCGCCTGGGTGCCTTTTCCGGCTCCCGGGGGTCCTAATAATACAACGCGCTTCATGGTTTTAGCTCTCCTATTTTAAGAATCCGCTATAGTTACGCATCTGGAGCTGGGTCTCAACGGCTCTCTCTGTATCAAGAGCACAGCCAACAGCAATGATCAGGGACGTGCCGCCGAATCCGATGGCAAGAGCCGTCCAATGCTGCAGAAGTGTAGGCATTGCAGCTACCAGTGCAAGGAATATAGCACTTACAATAGTAAGTTTGGCGCATATCTTTGAGAGATACTTTGCCGTTTCTTTTCCCGGTCTGATACCGGGGATAAAGCCACCATTGTTTTTCAGGTTATCTGCGATCTCAGGTGGGTTAACACTGATCGTACCGTAGAAATACGTGAAAGCGATGATCAGGATGATCTCAAAGACGAAGTAGATCCAGAATCCGGGGTTACCGTTCGTGGAGAAGTACTTGTCTATGAACTTGGCATATCCTGAATTGGGGACCATGTATGCTATGGTCGCCGGTACTTGCAGCAGTGAGCTGGCGAAAATGATAGGAATAACGCCGGCCTGGTTGACCTTGAGCGGAATATGTGTGCTCTGTCCACCATACATCTTGCGGCCTACAACCCTCTTGGCATACTGTACGGGTACCTTTCTGGTTCCTTCAGTTATGATGATGATCCCGACGATGACAGCCAGCGCGAAGAGCACGAAGAGGAGAACCGTAAGTATACCGATAGTCCTTGTGACCGTGCCGTCTTCAGCGACCGTCTTAGTGGCCAGGAATGCCCATCCTGCCTCTTTAAGGCCTTTGAATGTATTGGTGATGCCGGTAGGGATCCTGGATACGATACCTGCGAAGATCAGCATCGAAATGCCGTTTCCTACGCCGTGTTCGTTGATCTTTTCACCCAGCCACATGGTCAGGCATGCACCTGCAACAAGTATCATTACTATGACTATCTTTGACAGTATGTCATTGTATGTAAGATAGTCTTTGAAAAGTCCGAAGGTATATCCGAAGCCCTGCAGTGCTGCGAGGCCCAGCGTGATATATCTTGTGATTCTTTCCATTTTCTTTCTTCCTTCTTCACCCTGCTTTGAGAGCTCTTCCAGTGCGGGGAACGCAACTGTCAGGAGCTGCAGGATAATGGAAGCTGTGATGTAAGGCGAGATACCTAAGGCAAATATGGTGAAGTTGCCGAAGGCGCCGCCCGAGAACAAGTCGAACAGTCCGAAGAGTCCCGCATTGCTTGAGTTGAACATTGCCTTGAGCATTGCTCTGTTGATGCCGGGGACCGGTACGTTCGATCCAAGCCTGAAAATTACAAGAATCATCAATGTGAAGAGAAGCTTTTTACGCATCTCCGGAATCTTCCAGGCTTGTTTGAATGTCTGGATTATTCCCATTAGATGACCTCTGCCTTTCCACCAGCTTCAGCGATCTTGTCAAGTGCAGAATCGCTGAACTTGTTGGCCTGAACTGTAAGTTTCTTTGTCAGCTGTCCGCCGCCGAGGATCTTGATCCCGTAATAGTTGCCCTTTGCAAGGCCCTTCTCACAGAGAAGCTCGGGGGTCACAACTGTTCCGTCTTCGAAAACGTTGAGTGCTTCAACGTTTACTCCGAGGTATTCTTTGCTCCAATGATTGGTGAATCCACGCTTCGGGATCCTTCTGTAAAGGGGCATCTGGCCGCCTTCGAATCCAAGTCTCGTGCCGCCGCCGGATCTGGAGTTCTGGCCGTTCATGCCGCGGCCGGCTGTGGTGCCGTTACCGGTGGCATGGCCTCTGCCTTTTCTCTTCGGTGCGAAGGTCGAACCTTCAGGTTTCTTTAAATTTTCTAATTTCATCTCGCGCCCTCCTAAGCTTCTTCAACTTTGAGAAGGTGGGAAACCTTGTTGACTGCTCCCAGTGTAGCCGGGCTGTTCGGAAGAACTACTGATGAGTTGAGCTTTCCGAGACCCAGAGCTTCTACGACCTTCTTCTGATAGGGAGTGGATCCGATGGTGCTCTTTACAAGCGTAACTTTGAGCATTCCGCTTTCAGCTTTCTTTGCTTTTGGCATGATCTTTTCCCTCCTATCCTAAAATTTCTTCCTTGGAGAGTCCGCGCAATGCTGCGACCTCTTCTACCGTTTTAAGAGCTTTGAGCCCTTCAAGTGTTGCTGCTGCAACGTTTCCTGCGTTGGAGGATCCGAGGGACTTGGCTCTCACGTCTTTGATTCCAGCGAATTCGAGAACTGTTCTTGCAGCGCCGCCGGCGATGACTCCGGTACCTTCTGCTGCGGGCATAAGGAGGACCTTTCCGGCTCCGAATACTCCGAGCTGCTGGTGAGGAATTGTCGTTCCTACCATGGGTACTGTAATGAGAGATTTCTTAGCGTCTTCGCTTGCTTTTCTTACAGCTTCGGGAATTTCGACTGATTTGCCCAGGCCCAGGCCTACGTGGCCGTCGTTGTCGCCGACAACTACCGTAACGCTGAATCTGGAGTTCTTACCGCCCTTGACGACCTTCGTAACTCTTCTGATGTTTACGATGGATTCCTTAAGATCAAGTTTGGAGATGTCAATGTTCTTATTCATTTTTACCTCCTCCTAGAATTCCAGACCTGCGCTTCTAGCGCCGTCTGCCAGTTCCTGTACTCTTCCGTGGTAAAGGTATCCGCCTCTGTCGAAGCATACTACCTTGATACCTGCTTCTACAGCTGCTTTGCCGACCTTTTCGCCGACCAGCTTTGCTGCTGCTTTATTTCCGCCGTATGCACATTCTGCCTTGATGTCTTTGTCAAGGGTGGATGCTGCTACGAGGGTCTTTCCGTTTACGTCATCTATGATCTGAGCGTAAATGTTTTTGGAACTTCTGAAGACACACAGTCTCGGTACTTCCGGAGTTCCGCTCAACTGTTTTCTGACTCTCTCGTGTCTTGCTACACGGTTGTCATTTCTGCTTAATTTAGCCATTTAACCGGGTCCTCCTACTTACCTGTCTTGCCTTCTTTGCGGCGTACATACTCGCCTACATAGCGAACGCCCTTGCCCTTGTAGGGTTCCGGTGATCTCCATGCGCGGATGATAGCTGCATAGTTTCCGACAAGTGCCTTATCTGCTCCGGAAACGGTGATCTCTGTGGGGGATGTGACCGTTGTCGTGATCCCTTCGGGATCTACCATTTCGATGGGATGTGAGTAGCCGAGCTGCATGACAAGCATGTTACCCTTCTTTTCAGCTTTGTAACCAACGCCTATCATTTCGAGCTTCTTTTCGAAGCCGTCGGTAACTCCGACTACCATGTTGTGTACCAGTGTTCTTGCGAGTCCGTGCTGCTCGGAAGCTTTAAGGCTTTCGTTCACCGGTGTGAAGGTGAGCTGTGCACCTTCTTCTTCGATCTTGATCAAAGGACTGATCTGCTGAGAAAGTTCCCCTTTGGGTCCTTTCACTGTAACGAAGTTCGTATCGTCGATCTTGACTTCTACGCCGGCAGGAACAGTCACAGCTTTTTTACCTATTCTGGACATATGTTTCTTACCTCCTCATTACCATACATAACAAACCACTTCGCCGCCTACTCCCAGCTTCCTGGCCTCCTTATCGGTGATAAGGCCCTTGGAAGTGGAGATGATAGCGATCCCGAGTCCGCCGAGTACCTTGGGGACTTCGTCCTTCTTTG
>JAFZSM010000095.1 GCA_017619385.1 Bacillota bacterium | reverse complement strand
CTTTGTGTGGTTGGCGAACCCACATCATTGTAACAGGAGTTTCTTTTTGCTTAAAGCTAAAGCGTCTTAACCTCACCGGCATAGCCGGTGGTTTATTGTTCCTCCGGCTTTGCCGTCGGAACCGCTACTAAAGTGACAATAAAAAACCGGACGGGGGCTCCCGTCCGGTATCTATAATGCCAACGCCTGGGATCATACCGGCCTTTCCCTTATTTGAAAAGTCCTGTTTTATCCTGAACAAAATGTGACAGACTGCGACCCTTGGGGTTCAGCCTTTCGACTGCATATTCTAGGGAATCGTTCACTCTGTCATATCGCCTGGGAACGATATGCTTCTTTGAACAATATACGGAAAGTACAAAGTCCGCCGCAAAAACTGCTCCCAATATGAGGCCGGCCGCTCTTGCATATACAGGCTCCATTTCCCATACCAGAGGCACTACGGCAGCGTTCACTACATAAACGATTATCACTGCCGCAATCCCGAATCCCAGTGATGAAAGAAGGCTGACTCTCCCTTGGATATTGAGAGGTGCCTTCGAATAATCCCACCATCTTTCATGGAAGACCTTCTCCATGATGTATGAAGTCGGGAACTCGAGTATGGCAGATGCGAAAAAGCCCGTAAGGAATACCTGGAGCATGATATAGTCCTCGATTATGTTTCCGAAAGCAAGGCCTATGACGCAGCCTACGCCGTAAATGGGAATGATAGGACCGAAGAGGAAACCCCTGTTGTCCCATTCACCGCTCCACAGTGTCATGGCAATGCACTCATAGATGTAACCGATAATTCCGGTTATGACGAAATATATGAAAAGTTTTGATATCATCTCTGAAAAGTCTCTTTCGCTGCTATTATTTTGTCGGCAAGGCATACAAGCCATGCCTCTTTGGAAGCGGGCAGAGTGAAAAGGGTCAGTGGCCACATATGGCTCTCTATTATGTTCTCGACCTTTTCATCTATGCTGAAGCGCTCCTTGGCCCTCTCGCAGGCTGTATGCGGATGGGTAAAGCCGTGCATCTTGAATAAAGGCACGTCTATCCTTGCATCATGCCAGTCATAAAGATAAAAATCGTGAAGAAGCGCTCCTGTGACCAGATCTTTTGCATCTATATGCTTTTTCCTTCCCAGCTTAAGACTGAGCCTAGCCACGTCTATGGAATGTGAATAGAGGGTGATCTTTCCGTGAGCCATGAAAGTCTTGAGTCTTTCGTAATCCTCATGGCTAAGGACTTCTTTTGAATATTCGTCAAAAAGTGCTTCTTCGCTTTGATTCAATCTGACCATGCAGCCATTCTAAACGTTTGGCATTGATTTTGCAACTAATTTTTTCAACAAAAAAGGGTGCCGGACTATATCCGTCACCCATTGATACATCGCGTCTTTTTGATCAATGTTTGCTGTATTTGTTCGATGCGTAAAGATAGAAGAAAAACACCATCAAAAGCTCTCCGTACATGCTTATGTAGAATATGAGGTCTGTATTTCCCGTGGCAGGGCCTAAGGCCGAGAACAGGAACATGAAGAATGCTGCCCAAAAGAGATGGGGATTCTTTTGTTTTATCCAGGCAGCGAGTCCGCATACCAGCATGGGCACTACCATGCCGAAAGATAGCACCATGGTGATGATTCCTGCCCAGGCAGGGGTGGCATCGGAAGAAACGAGTCTTATGACTCCGGCAATGGTCGCCGTTTCAAAGACGGTGGCAAAGCCTTCGGCGGCACCGGCGATCATGATGACGGCAGTGATGCCCCAGATAACTTTCATAAGACCTTTTTTAGCGTCGAGAGCATATCCGCAGATGGGAAGTATGAGCGGGATGAGCACTCCGTGAGCTACGAACCTGAGTCTTGACAAGGGCAGCAGCGCTCCTCCGAGCAGGATACCGCTGGTGATGACCAAGGCATCGATAACAAGGCCAAGGCATATGAGAGCCATGCAAAGAAACATGGGCTTGTGTTTATCCTTGTACTTGCTGATCAACAGCATGAATATGATGATCTCAAAAAGCGCTATGATCCAGATCGCAAGACCACAGGTACTGAGCAAAAATTCTCTCATAATTGATTCCTTTCCGAGGGGTTTACCGCTCACACGTATTACATGTATTTATCAAGAAGTGCGTCGACTTCCTTCATTTTCCTTACTCTGGGCTCTTTATAGAGCCTGCCCCTGACCATGACCAAGTTTATAACTCTGAGCACGGAAAGATCTTCAAGAGGGTCTCCGCTCACGGCGATGAGGTCTGCGCTTTTTCCTGCTTCTATACTGCCCGTTTCATTGTCTATTCCGGCTATCACAGCATTTCCCAAAGTAGCGGTATAGATAGTCTCCGCGCTGCTTGCTCCTAAATATTTCTTGAAATAACAAAGTTCTCTCCAGAAATTGTAGTGGAGGACGAAGGGGCAGCCCACGTCGTTTCCCATGCCTACCGGAACGCCTTCCTTAAGGCAAAGCTTTGCGCACTCGATGACACCGTCCATGACTATCTTACCGTTTTTCTTTGCTATGGGCAGGGCGTGACTTTCCGAAAGCTCGAAGTCCGCATAAGGAAGAGCCGGTGATATGGTGCATATGAGAGCAGCTCCCTTTTCCTTAAAGAGCCTGATGATCTCTTCATCCGGCTTGGCTCCGTGCTCAACGGTATCCACACCGTTCTCAAGGGCTACCCTTACACCTTCCGGGCTCTCCACGTGAGCAGCCACTTTATACCCAAGAGTATGGGCTTCCTCACAGGCAGCTTTAACTATTTCCGGAGGCATGCGCAAAACTCCGGGTTCACCGTCTTCCGATGAATCCATGACGCCTCCTGTTATCATGAGTTTTATGAGGTCGGGACCGGTGGCAGCGATCTGTCTTACGTGCTCCCTTGCCTCCTCGGGAGAGGAAGCTTCGGTGGCTATGGAACCTGCGAAGTGACCGCCCGGAACGGAGATCCCGGTGTTGGCAGCCAGGATCCTCGGACCGTCTTTAATGCCGCTGTTTATGTCGTCTCTGACTCTTGAATCCATATCGAGGATGCCGGCCACGGTCCTGATGGTGGTGACACCGCTCAAGAGCTCGGTCTTTGCATAATCAGCCGTGAGCTTTTTGATGACGGCAAGAATTATCTTGTGCTTTGACAACAGTTCGAAGAGTCTTTTGTAGTTGGTAGGTTTCTTATCTCTTTTGGGAGGCTTGCCGCTGGTGGCAAGGTGGACATGAAGATCGATGAGCCCCGGGAGCAGCCATGCTCCTTTGAGATCTACAACTTCGTAGCCTTCAAGGGATATGCCTTCGTCTGCCACTGCTTCTATCCTGTCTCCGTCAATAAGGACCACTTTGCCCTTAAGGGGCTTCATATCTTTTGTCCCGTCAAGGACCGTTCCGTTACAAAATGCGTATTTCATTTTTCTCTCCTTTAGCGGATGATCTCTCTTTAATGATGTCAGTGGTCATCTGCTGAAGCTATCCTTTCGAGGGTCCCTATTCTGCCGTCATCCACGGGATGCCAGCCCAGTATCCTCTTCTTCATTTCTTCTATGCCCAAAATGCCGTAGGCAAATCCTTTTCTAACAAGTTCCGCAGGTACATATTCGTCGTACTTTTCAAATACGGGCACTTCTTTTTCAAATACGAGGTCCATGGGATCGAATTCCTTGAGGGCTTCATCCCTTAATATCTCATAGAACTCTTCCTCACTTGCAGTCATGGTGAACTGCATATAGTAAGGCCTTGATGAAGTAAAGCCCTTAAGGCCCAGCCTTTTGCCGCACTTTATCTTGAGGAAACGCTCAAGGGCTAGGAATGAGTAGCTGCCAAGCCACGGGAAAAGAGCCCACATGTTGCCGCCCAAAGAGATTAGGGGGCTGTCCGCCATTCCTGACCTTGATAAGGCTCCTCTTGCGTCTCTTAGCCTTGCTACGGCCTGCCTCATGAGATAGGGGTAGTCCGCATCCTCAAGGAGTACCTGATACATCTTTTCCAGTATCTTAGTGTGTATGTCTCCTGCAACGTCTCCGAAATATGCGGGTATATTGCCCTTTACAAGGGTGACGTAGACTATGTGCTTTTTGTGGTCAACCTCGTCTATGAGCCACACCCTGCCTGCAATGGCAAGTTTGTCTCCTGCGGGAGGCGGTTTGACCACGGTGCCCAGTTCTTCGGAACCTGCTCTTACAGTATACTCCAGGTTTTCCTGGAATACGGCATAGAATTTGTAATTGTTTACAATCCTCTCTCCCGTAAGCCCCAGTATGAGTCCGCCGTTTTCCGTCTTCATTATGTGATCCTGGCTGACGAGATGGCGGAGAAGCACTCTGTAGTCGTCCTGGGAGATTCGCTTAAAGGCGCTCAAAGTAAGGACCCTTGATGCCAGCTCCGCCGGGGTCATCTCTCCGCATGAGGCAAGAGTGCTCATGGTCTGGTGGTAAAGGAGGCTGTAGGGAAGCCTGTCGGTCTTGGGAGGTTCCACGAACCTTTCCTCTATGTACAGCTGGATCAAAGCAATGCCCTGTATCATGTACCAGGGTATCATGACAGGAAGCATTGACCTGGCCTCAGGATGATCCTCCCTCATGATGAACCACATCTCAGAAGGATCTCCCCTCCTTCCCGTGCGTCCCAGCCTTTGGAGAAAGCCCGATACTGTGAAGGGAGCGTCTATGTGGAAAGCCCTTTCGAGCCTCCCTATATCTATGCCAAGCTCAAGAGTAGCCGTGGCGCAGACAGACTGCATTGACTCGTCATCCTTCATCTCCATTTCTGCAGTTTCCCTGTAGGAAGCTGAGAGGTTGCCGTGATGTATGAGGAAGCGGTCGGGTTCTCCGTTGGCGTCGCAATAGGCCCTGAGCTGCTGGCAGACAGTCTCGCACTCTTCCCTTGAGTTGGTGAAGATCAGGCACTTCCTTCCCTTGGTGTGTTCGAATATGTATCCTATGCCGGGATCTGCAGCCTTTGGTGCAATGTCCGTGGCTTTTTCCGTGACGGGGTTTTTCCATTCGAAATCCAGACCTTCATCGGCCTGTGGAAGGGTGTTGTAAAAGTGCTCCATGGAGAGCCTCCACACTTCTTTTCCTCCGTCGAACTTGGGTATGATGCAGCCGCGTCTGCTGCCTGCAGAAAGAAACTTGCCTGCTTCTTCGGGATTTCCTATGGTGGCCGAAAGACCTACTCTTCTTGGGTCGCAGCCTGCAAGGCGGCAAAGCCTTTCTATGAGGCAGAAAGTCTGAAGTCCTCTGTCAGCCCTGAGGAGGGAATGTATCTCGTCTACGACCACGAAGCGAAGGTCCTGAAAAAGGCTCGGGATCTCCATGTGCTTGTTTATCATGAGAGATTCCAAAGACTCGGGGGTTATCTGAAGTATGCCTGAAGGCTTTTGGATCAGCTTCCTCTTTTGCGACTGGGCCACGTCTCCGTGCCAGCGGTATACGGGTATACCAGCCTCTTCGCAGACTTCATTGAGCCTTCCGAACTGGTCGTTGATGAGAGCTTTAAGGGGGGCTATATACAAAACACCGACGCTTGACGAAGGCTCCTCTTCAAGGAGCGTGAGTATGGGAAAGAAAGCGGCTTCCGTTTTTCCAGATGCCGTGGACGCCGTGAGCAGGACGTTTTCATCCGTGCAAAAAATCGCCTCTCCGGCTGCGTTCTGAACGCCTCTTAAGGCTTTCCAGCCAGAGCGGTAGATGTAGTCCTGTATGAAGGGTGCATATCTGTCAAATACATCCATCGCCTAATACCTATATAGTGAATTCCGCATAGGAATCCTCAGCCTCGTCCGAGACCGCTTCCGATTTTGCGTAGCTGAACTCCTCTGAATCCATGAGGCTTTTAAGTGAAAGCCCGGGATTCTGATACATGAGGTCGAGAAGCTCTATAAAGTCCCTGATGACTTCCCTCGGGGTGATGTTCCGGTCAGCCCCTATGCGGGAGTACTCAAGTTTTATGAAGTCCGTAAGATCTTCTTCCGAAAGCTTTTCTTCATAGCCGTAGAGCCCTGCATGCATGGATGAGAGCTTTTCGCAAAGGACCAGCATCTCCTCGGCGGTAAGGGGCTCAAGGCGTATGACGGGAGCGAGAAGATCCCTTGTCCCGGGCTTTGAGAACCTGCCTTCGGCAAGCCTCGAGCGCAGCGCCTCGTAGCTGTATATACCTCTTCTTCTGTCCTCCACGGCCTGGGGCGTCGATCCCATGATGATGCCAAGGTACCTGGCCTTGCCCTGGAGGGTATCGTTGTACATGGTCAGTATCTTTTCGTAGTTGTACTGCCTTGTGATGGTGTTTGGTATCTTGTATATGTTCACGAGCTCGTCGATCATTATCATCATGCCCGAATATCCTGCCAGTCTGAAAAAGACCGCAAAGAGCTTAAGGTAATCGTACCAGTCGTCGTCGGTGATGATCATGTTGACTCCAAGCTCTGATTTGGCTTCTGTCTTAAGTGAATACTCTCCTCTGAACCAGCGGACTACTTTCATCTTCGTCTCGTCGTCACCTTCCACATAGGCGTGGTAGTACATGGAAAGAAGTTTTGCAAATTCAAAGCCGTGGACCATCTCCGATATGGCGGAGGTGACCTCATATATCTTTCTGTCGACGGCAGAGGTGAGCCCCGGGTCTCCCGGAGCAAGCCCCGTTTCCAAAGCAGCATCGGACTGCACCTTGCTTATCCATCTGTCAAGGACCAGCGTCAATGCCCCTCCTTCAGGCTTTGTCTTTGTGGAGAGGTTTCCGATCAATTCTCTGTATGTGGCAAGGCCCTGGCCTTTGGTGCCCTGAAGCCTTCTTTCAGGGGAAAGGTCGGCATCGGCGACTATGAAGCCCTTGTCCATGCAGAAGTTCCTTATGGTCTGGATGAGAAAGCTCTTGCCCGAGCCGTATCTGCCCACTATGAACCTGAAGGATGCTCCTCCTTCGCTGATTATGTCAACGTCATGAAGAAGGGCCTCTATCTCGTTTTTCCTTCCCACGGCTATGTAGGGAAGTCCTATCCTCGGCACTACTCCTCCTTTGAGGGAATTGAGCACCGTCTGCGCTATTCTTTTCGGGACCTTTGGTTCGCTCATGTCTATACTCCTAAAAGATTTCTGACGTCCTCTTTGTAATCCTCTACCAAAGAGAGCCTTCCGTCTTCACATTCCAATATGTTATCTCCTATCTCGCCGAAGAAGGCTTCGTTGATGCTGTCAGCGGCAACGGATGCCATCATCCTGTTTTCCTTTATGATCTCATCTGCATTCTCGCCGAGTATGAGGGCCTCGACTATGCTCAGGTGAAGAGAGTCAAGACCGAAGAGCAAGGCTTCCTCGGCAGTTGATGTTTCCTGATACGGCGCCGTATCCTCCTCGTATCCCGCTGTTCCCGTCCCGGCCAAATCCTCTTCCATCTCGTCTTCCGTAAGAAGCCAGTCTCTGGTGATACCGGCGTCAGACCTTATCCTGGCAAGGTCTTCGGATTTGATATCGACCTTGGGCTTTGCGGCTTCCCTTTCCTCCAGCATATCAGCCTTGATGACAGTCTCTATGTAGGGACTGACCCAGGACTCCGAGGGCTTTTCTTTGAGGCTCCTTCCTGCCTTGAGATATTTTCTGAGCTGCCTTTCGCTCTCGTGGACGAAGGCCGAGAACCTCTCCTGATCGAAAGTGTTCCAGGAATACCAGGAATACTTCCTGGGAGTTCCGAACACCAGGGAGAAGAAGTCCTTGCTGCCTTCTTTATACGTCTTTGATATGAGCCTCCAGCATGCCGCAAAAAGATGCCTTCCCTTCTCAAGGGCCGCCACCGGCGACTCAGACAGCTTCTTTATATCAAAATAGCATAGAGCCTTGAACACTTCGTCATCCGTATGTGACATGCAGTCTTTGAGGACGTCTATGCTCACCATCCTCTCGTTGCGGTAGCTGGTCTCCTTCTTTGGAAGAGCCGTGCTGCCGTAGACTTTGACTTCCGGTTTCAGATCGCTGTCAAAACCAACTCGAAGACCGGGACCTTTCTTTTTACCTATCTCAATGGTCAGGTCCTTGTCTTTTGCAACGCTGAGCCTGAGGTCTTTACCCAAGACTATGGTAAAGCCTCTTTCTTCGGCATCCTTTATGAGTTTGTCGATGGAAGGATCGTCCCCTGAAGCTGTCAATGCCTTAATACCCCTAAAACAAATGTTCTTTAGCACTTTAATATATCATTTTGCAGATGTCCAGTCAATAGGCCGGGAGGCAGCTGCAAAAAAACTGCGGCAAAGATGACGGCATGGGCATACGGGGTGTATAATGGGCATGTAATTATTATTAATTTTTCCTGAAACAAAGGAGGTCAATACCATGACATTCAAATTCTGGGGCGACGGTTCCCAGGCGGCTAAGGATCTTGTAGATTCCATAGTCGTAAGGAGCACCGCCAATTTCAACTGGACCTTTATCTTCATACTCGCAGTGGTCTTCTACGTCTACTGGTCGCTGGTAAAATCCAAGAATACCAAGGCCATATGCGCAGGCTTTGCCCTCTACGGGGTACACTGGCTCTACGAGATAGCAAACGCAGTCATAGGTCATATCTTCGGATATCCGCTGTGGTCTGTGAGCAACGAGTCCACCACCTTCATACTGCTCATAGGAGTGTGCTGGGAACTCTCCATGATGTTCTCCCTCGCAGGCATAATCTCATGGAACATGCTGCCCGAAGACACCGGCACCAGGTACTTTGCAAAAAACGGCAGGAAAGGCATCAACTGCAGGCTGGTAGTGACCATAGAAATGGCTCTTCTTTTCGCTCTCTTTGAGTCCTTCCTCGCAGGAACGTCCAACAACTCCTTCATCTGGGTCTACAAGTGGTGGGGAGTATGGCCCGTGTTCATCACGACCTATGTTCCCTTCTTCCTGGCAGCCAACTACGTACCTGATATGGAACCGAAGAAGAGACTTCGCTTCCTCCTGTGCCTCTGGGGCCTTGTGGCTTTGCTTCTCGTCATCCTCATCCCGGCAGGGATAATCTAAATCACCAAGTGAAAACCGGCCCAGGTCTTGCTGACCCGGGGCCGGTTATTATATTGCTTTGATCTTTATTCGAAAGCTCTGCAGCGCTCCAGAAGCTCTATGATGGGCAGGTGCTGAGGACATGCTTCCTCGCACTGGCCGCACTGTACGCAGTCGCTGGCTTTGCCTCTGTTTGCCGTAACTATGGAATACTCTCTCTTGGTACGGAACTCAGGGCTTCCTTTCTTTCTGTTTTCTACTGCGAAGATCTCAGGGATGGGTATGTCGTTGGGACAGCCTTTTGTGCAGTAGTGACACGCCGTGCATGCTATGGACTGATCTTTTGCTATGGCATCCTGAGCTTCCTTTATGACTTCAAGCTCGTGCTCACTCAAAGGAACGAAATCTGTCATGTAGCTTAAGTTGTCCTTCATCTGCTCGACGGAAGACATGCCGCTGAGCACCGCCAGCAGACCTTCCTGGGAAGCTGCAAAGCGAAGAGCCCATGACGCATAGGACATGCCGCTTTTTTCCCTGTCGAAAATAGCTTTTACGCTGTCTATGGGATCTGCCAGTATGCCGCCTTTTATGGGCTCCATGATGTTCACGGGCTTGCCGTATTTCTGGCATATCTCAAGGTTGCGCCTTGACTGAACGCCCGGGTTTTCCCAGTCGGCATAGTTGATCTGAAGCTGTACGAACTCCGCTTCGGGGTGCTTCTTAAGAAGCTCTTCCAAAAGCTCGGGATCTGCGTGGAAAGAGAATCCAATGTGCTTTACTATGCCCTTTTCCTTGAGTCCTTTTACAAAATCCCAGATGCCGTATTCTTCATACTTTTCGTAATTGCTCCTCTGGATGGCA
The DNA here is from genome assembly GCA_017619385.1 of Bacillota bacterium. Classification (GTDB taxonomy): domain Bacteria; phylum Bacillota; class Clostridia; order Peptostreptococcales; family Anaerovoracaceae; genus RUG13409. The sequence goes on along the minus strand of JAFZSM010000095.1, from coordinate 6,006 downwards.
TGGACGAGGTAGTAATCGAAATACTCCACTCCTGCCCTTTTGAGGCTGACTTCGATCTCGCCCTTTGCCTGCTCTTCGTCTATACCTGTGGCCTGGACCATGAGCTTTGTGGCCAGGGTGTACGAATCTCTCGGATACCTTTCGACAAGAGCCTGCCTTATGGCTTCTTCAGAGCCAGGATATGCATATGCCGTATCGAAATATGTGTGGCCGCTCTCCATGAAGAGATCGACCATCTCCTTTACCTGTTCTACGTCGATCTCGCCGTTTTCCAGTTTGGGAAGACGCATGAGACCGAATCCCAGTTTCTTGTTGTTTGCCATATTTGCCTCCTTTACAGCAGTCTCTTGAGTATCCTGCCCTTCGTGGCTGCGATGGCTATGCCAAGAGCCAGGAGCAGCACTCCGTTGGTGATGAGTCCTGCGGACACTCCCGTGGTGACTTTCTTTTCTATGTCTTTTTCAGCTTCGTTTTTCATCGTGTATGCCTCCCTCTATCTCTTTTCCGCTTCCTTGAGCATATCGTCTATGCTCTTGTAAATTATACCAGTGATCGCATCTCCGTTGTCAAGAAGAGCGACGACTTTTCCTTCTTTTTCGTCAAAACCGACGTCCTCTATATGCCTTCCCTCTCCGCACTCGAAAGTATACAAAAGAGTGCCGCTTTCCACGGCATATACGAAAGCCTTGTCCTTTGCCCTGCCGCAGAGCATTATGATCTTGCTGCCGTCTTCTGAGAACTCAGCTTTGTGGCAGTAGCCCTCTCCCGCAAGGACGCAGCTTATCTCACCCTTTTCAAGATCGAAGAGCACGCACCTCGGGTCGTAGCCCCCGCAGCTTGCCATCATGTTCCCGCTGAATATGAGGTCCTCGACAGAATAAAAGCAGTGCTCTGCAAGAGTGTATTTGTTCAGGGCGTTTGCGGGATCGGAGATATCGAATATCTCTATGAATCCGTCGTAGTGAGTCCATGCGGCATACTTTGTATCGGTGCTCACATAGGCCTGCTGCTTTCTTCCTGCATTGCCCGGGAAAGTGGAATAGTACTCGCCGGGATCGTGCATTATGCTGATGGATATCATGGACCCTGGATCTGTGTACCTGGGTGTTGAATAGAGGCTTCCCGCATAGCCCTTTTCGTACTGCTTAGTGGCGAACATGGGAGTCACGAGAAGGCAGGTATCGGAACCGTAAGTCCCCGTTATCACCTTGCTGCTGTCATTGGAAAATAGCGTGCCTCCGTAAGGGAAGAGCATATCTCCTGTCTCTATGTCGAAGACCCCGCTTATGCCGCCTTCGGCGCTGACATATTTGCCGTTGGAAGATATGCAGCACTCGGTGATGACGTTGGATTCGTCCGTCTTCTCCCAAAGAACTTCACCTGTTTCAGTATCGATGGCGTTGAGGAAATTGGAGGTCATGGTAAGGAGCACGCTGCCGTCGTAATTGATGAGAGCATTCTGGGAATAACCTTGGGTCTGATTGGTCCCTGAACGGAGGACTTTCCCGCTCTCTGCGTCCCAGATATAGTACATGCTGCCGGAGACTGCTGCTATCTTCTTTCCGTCTCCTGAGTACATCATGCCCTGATAACCTCTGTCAGGATCGAATTCAAGAGCTGTCTCGCTCTTACCGTCAAGAGAAAGTATCTTCATTCCGGTGCCGTAGCCGTGGGATCCTATCACCACGCTCTTTCTGTCCGGAGAAAGGTCCACTATGAGAGGCCTTGTATAGCTTTCGAAAGTGCCGCTGCCGCAGGGCAGTATCTCCTTTTCGCTCTTCTTTATGTAATTCCAAAGGATCATGGAATGCTCTTTTATGATGAGAAGATCAGACTCATCCACAGGGAACACTTTTTCCGCTATGTTCCAGGCCATATCGCTCAAATCGTCGTACTGGGCGTAGAGCTGTCCGCTTTCAACCTCATATAAAGAGACGAAACCGTACCAGGAATCCACCATGTAGAAATATTTATCATCCAGAGTGAATCCGACGCTGTCCAGCTGCCCGAGATCGCTCCTTGATACGGTGTAGACTATCTTGCCCGTAGATGCATCTATGAGAGCCGCAGAGTTGAGATTCGTTATACCGAGGAGCCAATCGTCGCCGTGGGAAAAGACCAGGGAGCTGAACTGCCTGTTGTTGCTGTCTATGGTAAGGATCTTTTCAAAAGGTTCATTGTAGAGCGCATACTCAAGGGCGGCGGAAAACATGGCGTCATTTTTGTCCCCCACGGTCTGTCTGATCGCCGCCGCATCTTTAAGTTCGCTCAAGGCTCTTAATTTGCTGCCGCCCGAAGAGGCTGTGTTCGCCTCTTCGATGAGGAGCTGCATCTGGTTGTCCATAGCAAGGTCTCTTTGCTTTGCTATCTGGCCGTTCTTTATGATGGCAAATATGAGGAACCCCGTAAGGAGGGCAAGGCCTGCGGCTGACGCCGTCCCTATTATCCTCATCTGCCTTCTGTGGGCTCTTTGGCGAAGGTCGTCGAATCCCACGCCCAGCATGGGAGCCAGGATGCGAAGTTTTTCGCTCCCCAGTTTTTTAAGTGACTCGGAAAGGCTCAAGGCCCTTACGTCCGCCGCAAGGGGTTCTATCTCCCTTCTTACTCCGTCTGTTTCTTCAAATCTTAAGACTTCAGGAAAAGCATCACCGGGCTCTCCGTCCGCAAGGACAGTTAGTATGCGGTCCTTTTTCCCTATGGAGATGAAATAGTCGAGCTCTGCTTTGCACCATTTGGATTCCAGATATGCGGGAGAACAGATGACTATGAGCCAGTCGGAATTGTCCAGCGCTTTGTAAATGTCCCCGCCGAGGTCAGAAGAAAGAGGAAGCTCCTCCTCATCGCGAAAGACACGGCCCATCTTGGATATGCCAAGCTTCTTTTTTACTGAAGCCGGTATGCCGTAATTCTCTATGAGTGTATGGAGCTTCGTTGCGATCTCCCTGTCGGGAGTTACGTGCCTGTAAGATATGAAGGCAGAATAGTGGATGTCGTTCATGGCTTTTTAAAATATCAATTGAGATACAAGCGGTACAGCCCTTCCATCTCCTTTATATGGGGTTCGGAAGTCTCCTGATACCAATGCTCCGGCGTTGCAAGAAGATATACTTCCCCGCCGAATTCACAGTCTTTGTAAAGTATGACTATCTCGCCTGTTTCCTTATCGTATATGATCTCTCCGCCGGAAGCAGCGCTTACAGCCTGCACCCCTTCCGTATCGAGGTCTTCAGTTTTGTTTATCACCGTTCCTTCTTCATTGTATCCGTACACTTCGAACTCTTCCGAAAGTATCTCATCCAGCTTCCCGTCGAAAGCTTCGTCTATATAGAATGAGAAGGTATATCCCGTGTGTAGGTAGAGCATGGCGGTCTGAGGTTCCAGAGTGGTCACCCCTTCGCCCGTAGCCAGGGAATAGAGGTAGTCCCTGACCTCCCAAAGCCCTTTTATTTCTTTTCTGCTGAGAGCCTGGTAATCGGATACACTGAAGTAGTCCTTCGAATAGTCAAAGGATACGGAATGGGTATCTCCGTCAAGTACCTGTATGGGGCTGCGTCCCTTTTTGCTGGCGTTATAGAGATTGTATTTGTTTACTATCTCTCTGACGGCTTCGAAGTCTTCGGAGCTTCTCTTGTATACGGTGCTGACTTCTCTGTCGGCATGGGTCTCTCTTTCCGTTATGGTAAGAGTCACCTCGCCGGTTTTCATGTCCGTCTTAAGGCTCGCCCCGCTGTGGCCTCCGGCCATACCTCCGCCGCTGGAATAACTGCAGGACGTAAGCGTATCGTTTTTGAATCTCAATCCGCGTATGATAGGCAGCATGGCAAAAACACCTCCCACTGCAAGTACTAATATGAGTAATATAGATAATATCTTTTTCTTCATAAGCCCAAATACTCCTTTATATCCTCGAGCCTTGCTATGGCATCCTTTACGCCCAGCCAATAAAGATCGGCCATCTTGTCGATGTCCTTTTCTATCCTGGATATGGTGACGGGCCTGGAAGGAGCGATGACGAATATCCTGCCTCTTTCGGCCAGCGCTTTAGTCTCCTCGCACTGGCGGTTGTATTCCCTGTTGATATGGGAATAGCCCTCCGCAAACTGCGGATACTTAGCGTAAGCTCTGAAAACGTAGGAAGACTCCTTTGCGGGCTTTCTGTACGTAAGATCCCTTGTCCTTACAAGGATTATCTTTTGGTAGCCCTGGTTGATAGCCCATTGATAGGGTATCTTGCAGGAGCATCCTCCGTCCAGGTAGTGGTATCCGTTTATCTCCACTTCGGGGGTAAGGAAAGGCATGGACGCTGAAGCTTTTACGGCCTTTTTGATGTCGCTGCACCTTCCCTTCTCAAAATATGTAGTAGTTCCCGTCTCGCAGTTTGTGGTCACGGCCACGAAGCGCTGCTTCGATGTCTCGAAACGCTCCTCATCGAAGGGCTCTAGAAGTATGCCTCTGTCATCCAGAAGAAAACTTACGTCCAATATGCTCTTTGACCTTATGAGGGCCCTTGAACCTATGTACCTGCTGTCATAGCGGTATGCAAGGCAAGTCCTTGCGGTGCGGCCTATCTGTCCGGAAATATAGTTCATGCCCCCGAGGGCTCCTGCTGATACGCCCAGAACGCAGGAAAGGTTGATGCCGTTCTCCATGAAAACGTCCAGCACGCCCTGGGTGTAAAGGCCTCTGAAGGCTCCTCCCTCAAGGGCCAGGCAGCCTTCCGTGATCTCATCCGTAGCCCTGCCTATGGGTATCTTGTAAAGGTCTTTGTATTTAGTTGTGGTCCTTTTGATCTTCATATCTTCATTCGTTTTCTTAAAGATCTACGCGCTCGTTCTTGTAGAAGAACTCCCTGTCATGATCGGAGACTTCCCTGATCACACGGCAGGGGTTGCCGACGGCAACGACGTTGTCCGGGATATCTTTAGTCACGATGCTCCCCGCACCGATGACGGCGTTCTTTCCTATGCTTACGCCGGGCACTATGATAACGCCAGCGCCTATCCATGCATTCTCTCCAATATGAACGTCCTTGTTGTACTGAAGGCCGCGGGAGCGAAGATCCGGATCTATAGGATGATTGGCCGTCGCCACGGTCACATTGGGTCCGAACATAACTTTATCGCCCACATAGATGTGTCCGTCGTCTACCAGCGTCAGATTGAAATTAGCGTAGACACCGGAACCGAAATGCACGTGATGCCCGCCCCAGTTTGCATGGAACGGAAGCTCGATATAGCAGTCATCACCGCACTCGGCAAATACTTCGCGCATATATTTTTGCTTGCCCTCTCGATCGGATGGTTTCAGCTGATTGAATTCCCACAATTTATCGAGATATGGATCTTGCAGCTCCAGTATCTCTTCATCCAAAGGGTCGTAGATCAGCCCTTTTACCATTCTTTCATATTGAGTCATATTTTTCTCCCTGTTTTGAAATACAGTGTTATGGGAAAGCAGATTATCTATCCAACATTATATGCCATATACGGCACATCTTCCATACCGCATCAAAGACGTAAAAGAGCCTGACTGATCAAAAAATCCCTGATCTGTTCTTCCCCTTGAGGCTTATCTTCATAATAATTTACTAATAGCTCTTTATACTCGGCCACCTTATCTGCAGGAATAACTATCAATCCTTCTCCATGGCTGATAAGAATATGATTAGCGAAAAGAACTGCTGTTCTCTTATTACCATCAAGAAAGATCTGAGCCTTCATTACATACAACAGTGCTGATATTGCTCTGTCTATTGGATCGTCTATATCTAATATTTCTGCTAAGTTTTCTTTCACTTGGCTTTCTATCGGCAGGGGCGGAATATACGATGAGCCTCCTATCGACGTAAGGCTTCTGATGGCAGCGGAGAGCGATCCCCGCCGCCGTTTCATCTGTCTTTTACCGCTTACAGCTTCTTATAGACCTCGTCAAAGCAGGTTAACTGCCCATCGCCGAAGCGGATGGTAAAATCAAACTTCTTGATGGCGAACTCATTGTCGCCCAGGG